>CAYSQK010000109.1:0-6469 GCA_964433075.1 uncultured Dehalococcoidales bacterium | reverse complement strand
GCTGGAGCACCGAAGACGGGCAGGAAGGGCTGAAAGCCTACCTCGAAAAGCGCAGCCCGGTATGGAAGAACAGGTAACATACGCGGATTGTAAATAAAGAACCTTCGTTCATTATATGGGCGGAGGTTCTTTGTTTTCCGATATGCCGCGTTGTACGTTATTTGTTGGATGCATAATGCCATGTATTCATCCGAATCGAAAATGTGGCGCTAATGCTATAACGGTATATGTATAGTATCCTTGACATTTAGAAAAGGTTATTTTACAATACGAAAAAAGATACGTATTTGAGGGAAGGGTATGAACAAAGACCGGTACAGGAGATGGAGGATGGCGATTACCGCCGCGGTCGGGATACTCGTCGGGTGGTCGGTGGCGGCGGAAGTGAACGTTTTCATCCCGCTCGTCGGTATCGGTGCCGCGATGGCGTTGAGTTACCTGCTGCGAAAGCGGGTGAAGGACGTTATCGAGGATGAGCGGAGTAATCTGATTGCCGAAAAAGCTGCCCGGCTGGCCTTCGGTATCACCATGCCGCTGGTGGTGATTGCTGCTCTGATAATGATAATGTGGGGCAACCGTTTTTCACCTGACTGGAAACTGGCGGGAACCGTTCTCGCCTACGCCGCCTGTGCCCAGATGGTCATCTTCAATATCACCCACCTCTACCAGGACAGAAAGCATTAGGACGCTTTTAAAGGAATTTCCTTCTCGTCCGTGCGGGAGAGGGTCAGGATGAGGGCTATATGACAGCAGTTACTCTTCACCCTCGCTTAACAAGGCTGTCAGAAAAAGGGAATTTGAACAGGAAAAGAGAAATTATTCTTTGAAAGAAATCGTCGTAATTATTCGTAGATGTTTCTAAATCCCTCTCAATCTCCCTTTACAAAAGGGAGAAGCAGCATCGTCTGCCTCTCTGCCCACTTATGAAGAGGGATTTTTCGGACACCATCAAATGTTTGAGTCAATGAGAGATTCAAAAGGAATAGCGAAGCGTGAAGAACAGGCTGAAAGTATACCGGGCTGAACATGACATGACGCAGGAAGACCTGGCGCAGAAGCTGCGTGTCACGAGACAGACCATCATATCGATTGAGAAAGGGCAGTATGACCCGTCGCTGCCGCTCGCTTTCAAGATTGCGCGTCTCTTCGGTGTACCGATTGAAGACCTGTTTCTCTACGAAGAAACGAAGGAGAAATGACACAAACCATGAACGAAATGATTACCCTCGAAGGCATCAACAAGCGGCTGGGGAAGCGTGACATCCTGAAGGATATCAGTTTCAGCGTGTCGCGGGGGGATATCTTCGGCTACCTCGGACCGAACGGCGCCGGCAAGACGACGACGATGCGGATTGTTTTAGGGCTGCTGAAGCCGGGTTCGGGGAAAGCGCTCGTCAACGGGAAAGACCTGTCCCGTGATACCGATGCCCGTAACAGGGCCGGAGTTCTGCTCGACAGGGACGGGCTCTACGACCGCATCTCCGCCCGTGATAACCTCGAATACTATGCCCGTCTCTACGGTGTTTCGGACCGCCGCCGGAAAATCGACGACATGCTGGCGTTTGCCGGTTTGACCGAACGAAAAAACGACCGGGTCGGGAATTTTTCGAAAGGAATGAAACGGAAACTCGGGCTCGCCCGGGCGCTTATCCACGACCCCGAGGTGCTGTTTCTGGACGAACCGACGGCCGGGCTCGACCCGGAAGCGCAGAAGATGGTTCGGGACCTGCTGCTCAGCCTTTCCGGTGAAAGGAACATGACCATTTTCCTCAATTCCCATGACCTCGATGAGGTGCAGCGGATATGCTCGAAGGTGGCTATCGTTCAGGACGGGCGGATACGGGCCTTCGATACGGTCGAGAACCTGAGAGGCGCGCCTGAAGAAATGTCGGTGAGAATTGTCCTTACCGACAGCTCCCATGCCGAAAAAGCCCGTGACCTTCTCAGCCGGTGTGATTTCGCCTCGTTCCGCAGCCGGGACGATGCCGTCACCCTGACCGCCGGACTGGCGAGGGGGAAGAAGCCTTCGGATGTACTCTCGTTCCTCGTCGGAAAAGGGGTGAGTGTCGAAGAGATAACCGCCACCCGGCAGTCGCTTGAAGATATCTACATCGGGATAATGCATCAGGAGGAGAAATAAATGGGGAAAATATGCGTCATCGCCCTGAAAGAAGTTAAAGAAATTTTAAAAACCCGGTCGACCCTCATCCTGGGAATCGTGTTCGCCGGCTTCTTCGCTTTCATGTACTCGCAGAATGTTGCCAACAACGGTGAAGGCGCCATCGACGGTGCCGTTTTTTTCCTCAGCCTTTCGATTGCCCTCTTCGTTGCCTATACTACCACGGCGCAGGTATTTCTCCTTGAGAAACGGGAAGGGGTCATCGAGACCCTGATGTGCGCGCCGGTCAGCCTTCGCCAGATATGGGCGGGTAAAACGGCCGCCGGTCTGGTGCCGTCCTGGGTTATTTCGTTATTCGCGATTGTGCTGCTGGTTATCCTCTCCAGTGTGAAAGCCGACACGCTCATGATACCGGACATATCGGTGATTCTCCATGTTCTGGTGACGGTACCGATGTTCATTGCGGCGTTTATCGGCCTGGTGGGATTCGGACAACTCCTCCTCGGCATGAAGGAAAACCGGCTGCTGAATTTCATCGTCTTCATGCCTGCTTTTGCGGCACTGTACGGTTCCGGGTTTGCGGTTGCCGGAGGGCTGCGCGTTACGTGGCCCCATGTCCTGATTGCTCTCGGCGCTTCGCTGGCGCTGCTCGGGATTGCCGGATTTTTGACGCGATTTTTAAGCCGGGAGAGAATCGTTACGACTATCGAGTAGTGGGTTACGGAAAACGAGAAAAGAATCTTTCTCCATTAATCCATTCCCAGTTGTATCCTGACGGCTTCTTCGATTTTTTGCATATCTTCACCGGAGATGATACCGATGCAGGATACTACTCGCATTTTACTCACCGTTGCCAGTTGGTCAGCCATGGCTTTACTCTGCGTGCTATTCAAGGTGATCAGAGCTTCATTGGGATAAAGCCGTTCTATATTGCTGGTAAGAGGAACCACCTGCACACGATTCAGATGCTTGTTCGAGGCATCGTTGCTGATAATGACCGCCGGTCGTTTTTTTTGGATTTCTCCGCCGATAGACGGGTCGAAGTTGACCCACCAGACTTCACATCGCTTCACTGGTGAAATCCTTAAAGGTGGTTTCAGCCCACTCTTCGGCTTCCGCTTCTCTCACCTTGTCCCGGGACATTTCTGCATACGCCTCTTCCAGGTCAGGATATACCACATGAGGCCGGACCAGGTCTTCGATAAACTTGCTTATCTTTCCTGGCCCGATGTGCTTGCGGAGACCTTCGTATACTTCTTCATCGATGGTTAATGTCAGTTTCTTTTGCATGGGATACCTCAACACGTGTATTATACGTGTAACATTCGGTCATGTCAACACCAGTAGCAAGTTTATCCCTTCTGTTCACCTGTAACCAACACAACCATTGACTTCCGTCTCCGACAGGGTTACCATGTGACCACTATGATTGATACGAACAATGTAACCGGCAGTTCAAGTATTCCTGGGGATGATATTATCCGCGGGATGCTTATCGACCGGATCGATGTCCGGCATCAGGCTGTCGGCATGGTTGCAGGGGTAGTTGACAGTAGCCGCCGGAGTATTGTTTCCTGGGGAAAGCTTGCTGAGAATGACCCGCGTATACCGGATGCTGATACGGTGTTTGAGATTGGTTCGATTACCAAGGTATTCACCAGGCTTTTACTCGTCGATATGGCACGGCATGGCGAGGTTGCGTATGACGACCCGGTAGCCAGGTATCTGCCTCCGACGGTCAGGGTTCCGGAGCGGAACGGCCGCTCCATCACACTGTTCGACCTGGCAATGCATACCTCCGGACTGCCGAGAGTGCCGGATAATATCAATCCTTTCAACCCTGAAAATCCGTACGCCAATTATACGGCCGAAGAGCTTTACCAGTTTCTCTCTGGCTATGAACTGCCGCGGGACATCGGGTCTGAACATGAGTATTCGAATCTGGGATTCGGCCTGCTCGGACATGCTCTGGCGAGAAGGGCGGATACTGATTACGAATCGCTGGTACGCTCACGGATATGCGACCCGCTCGGTATGAACGATACCCGGATAACGCTGACCCCTTCGATGAAAGCACGACTGGCGCCGGGTCACGATGCGAGCGGTGCACCTATCGATAACTGGGATTTCGGAGTACTCGCGGGGGGAGGCGGCTTGCGTTCGACAGCTAACGACCTGCTCACGTTCCTCTCTGCATATTTCGGGTTTGTCAGGTCGCCGCTCGAAGCTTCCATGGCTGCGGCAAACGTGAAAATACAGCCGCCGGTCGAACAGGCGAATATTCAGACAAGTCTCGGCTGGGGAATTTTAACGAATCACGGTAAGGAAATTGCCTATCACACCGGCGGGACCGGCGGTTACCGGTCTATCGCAGCTTTCGATATCAATGCTGCTGCGGGGGTCGTCGTTTTATCGAATATGGGTACCGATATTCACGATATCGGTCTGCATTTCCTCGACCCGGAGACTCCGCTGATACGACCGCCGATTGAGCGTATAGTGGTGCCTGTCGATACCGGTCTCTTCGATTTTTATGTGGGGACCTACCAGTTGGACCCGGAATTCGCATTGGTTATCAGCCAGGAAAACAACCGCCTGTTTGCGAAAATGACCGGGATGGCAAAGTGCGAGATATTCCCTGAAAGTGAACGCGATTTCTTTTTCAAGGTGCGGGACATGCAGATTACTTTCGTTCCCGGACAGGATGGGTATGCAACAGAACTAATCTGCTCTGATTATGGTTACAGCGCTCATATCAAACGGACAGGATAACCCTTTTTCCGCCTGTTCATAACCACGTCAATTCTCTTTCTTCAGTACCGCTTGAAATTGTGTTACTGCTGTGATATGTTATATATATCTAACGTTAGATATATATAACATGAGACGGGTTAAGGAAAGCCGGTGCGTACGGACAAAAACCGGCCGCCTGCCTGAATAAACCGGGAGTGACAATGAACAGGAAGAATATAGTCGGCTGGGTCGGGGTGGCAATCTCACTGGTATTTTCGAGCATATGGGCGTACTGGGGAGCAATCGAAAACTTTCATGAGGGCTGGTACTCCGCGTCGATGTGGGAAAATCTGTTCATGCTGGTATTTCAGTATCTTTCGATTCCGCTGATATTCGTTATTCTGGCGGTCATTGCATTGAAATGGAGAAGAATCGGCTTGATTCTCCACATTGCATTGGCCGGCTTCAGTATCTGGTTTTTCTCGGGCGCCAGCTTCAATGTCCTTGGCATCATGATTGTCATACCGATTGTCGCGCTCGGCCTCCTCTATTTTTTCGGAGAGCCAAAACGGAAAATATGGGCATACCGTCTGTTGATAGGCGTTCCCTTGGTTGTTGCCCTGGCAATCTCGATTCCCCGGGGTATTCACGTTTCACAGAGGTTGAACGACCATGATTTCGGGATGAGAGTCGTGGAAGGAAACGGGGTAACTCTTGCCTGGGCGCCGAGGGGGCCCGGATGGCCGGATAAGGGCACAAACTGGGATGAAGCGCAGCGTATTTGCCGGTACCTGTCCGCAGACGGCACAACGGTGATGGATGAAGAACAGAACATATGGCGGTTACCCATGGTTGACGAGGCGGTCCGCTCGATGATGCTGCACGGAGCGAACGCCGGCGGCGTCTGGTATTCCGAGGAAGCAAAGGCTGTTTACGAGAAGACCCCGGATAAGGAATCGCCTTTATGGGACGTGCATTCCCAGGTCATCTATTACTGGACTTCAGAAACATATACGCAGGATGAGCGCCGGGCGTACATACTTGTGTACCACGGCGGCGTCCACGCAAAAATGAAAATCGACGGGCAGAGCTATTTGAGTTTCAGGGCGGTGAAGAACGTGAATGAGTGATATCACCGCCTGATGTATAATACTGTTGAAAAAGGAGCGTTTAAACGCTCCTTTTTTTTGGCTTGACGAAAAGTATAACCTGAAGTAGCATAGTTATACTATATATAGAAAGTATTACAATGAGTCATGTAGTAGGAACAAAGGGGCAGATTGTCATAGAGAAAGGAATCCGCGACCGGCTTGGAGTCGAACCTGGGTGGGTGGCTTTACAACGGCTGGTTGACGACCATGTCGAGATATACCTGATTCCGCCGGCGCACCGAAAATCGTTAAAGGGAAGCCTGTCCAGGTATACCAGCGTATCGGTTGCCCAGGGTGATGAATGGGATAAGGCTCGGGAATCAGCCTGGGCGCAGGCGGTCCGGGAAGAAACGGATTCAGGGGAGGGTGATTCTTGAGCGGCCTTCTCGATACGAGTATGGTGGTTCGGTATCTAATCGGAGATTCTCCCCACCTGGCAGAACAGGCGGCGCGGGTTATTGATAAT
>CAYSQK010000108.1:295-6511 GCA_964433075.1 uncultured Dehalococcoidales bacterium | reverse complement strand
GAGATAATGAGCGGTGACTGGAGTTCAGACGTGTGCTCTTCCGATCTCGAGCCTTTGCTGAGATTAAGGACAATCGATTTCCAAGATCTGAAATGAACCGAATCAAGAATAATTGACAGAGAGGCTGTGCTTAAGCTATCGTCAATGAAAAAAGGAGACTGAACATGGAAGCTTATTGCGTAAAATGCCGCAGCAAGAAAGAAATGAAAAATGCCAAGGCCATAACCATGAAAAACGGTAAACCAGCTACACAGGGTGAGTGCCCAAGTTGCGGAACCAAAATGTTCCGAATCGGTAAGAAATAGTTATCAACGAAAGCGGCGGGGGATTAACCCGCCGCTTTTCTTTTTAATCCGACCGCTTCATATGGTTCAGACCTATTTCCGGATATAGCGTGAAAAGAGGATTCGACCAAAGCTCATCCCCCGCCTGAATCCCCTTCTCAGTCAACCGGTAGTAGATTCGCTCCGGCGCCGGCGGATAGTTCTCCTGGATGGAGGAAGGCTCGGTTTCGTGGGTAACTTCAACCCAACCGAGCCGTTTCAGCACTCCAAAGTACATTAAAAACGAATGATATCTCATGTGGGTGAATTTCCGAGAAACCTTCTTGAGTTCCCGCTCGTAGATCATGGTTGCGTGTTCCTCGGTGACGTCGGCACCTCCGACTACCATCCGGCTGATGATTCGCTCAGCACGACCCCGGGCTGTCGCCCGGGCTAATGCTTCCTTGTACTCATAATTGATATCGGCCTGAGGTGCGCCTCGCTCCGGAGCAATTATACGTGAGCCTTCCGGTCCGTGTCCCATGAGAAATTCACGGATAAACCACCCACACCCGAATGGACGCAGAAACCCACCGCGGGAGGGTTTGAGATCACCTACCATTTACTATCTTCCTGCCCAATTTCACATAGTTATCAAGTACACTCGCGTTTCTCTGCATTCTCCACCAATCAAGAAACATTGGCTGCACGCACTCGATGAAGAACTTCAATAAATCATCCTCGTGTATTTGCCCTTTAGTATCAACCAGGATGAGGCGGTCATCGCCCGCCATTGTGACAGCAGTCCCAATCCGGCATCTTTTCGGTATCGTAACAGCCCTTGACGAACCTATTTTAAAAGTGTTTCGATGATCTGCAATCATATTCTCCTCCTAGATTCTGGCTGGTTATGAGTGGTTATGGAAACGAGCGCAGCGTCAGTTGGCTTTCTCCAGGGCATCGATGATGGTAGTGGATACCTTGCGAATGGCAGAAAGGTTCTGGTCGAGGACCTTCTTGTCTTTGGACCAAATGGCCACATAGGGAAATGATCTTACGCCGGTATCGAATCCGTAGTGGGCTCCAACAACATAGGCAGCACTTTCTGCAATGGTCTCGGCATCAGCCCTCGGCATGCGGAAGACGTTCTCAGAGTAGTAATGGGCAATCTCATGAATCAGGCTCTTGAGTTGCTGGGCTCGCGGTTCGTCCGGCTTGATCCAGATCCGGCCGGGTGAATACTGGCCTTTGATACCCGGATTCAGGTGAGGGTCCGGCTCGAAGGAGACCCCCACTCCGCTCGATTTCATGACATCCAGGAGCATGGAAAAGAGTTCGTCGTTGGCCTCGCCGGTCAACACCGGCACCGAAAACTGCGGCAACTCTTCACCTTCTGTCTGGCTGATATCGAAAACGTGGACGACCCGGAAGTACCGAGGCTGCTGGAAATCGAAACCGGTATCCGGCTCCATGCCATGGCCGCAGTCCGGACAAAACCTGGCTTTCCGGGATATCCCGGCGCCGCACTCGGGGCATGTCGCCTTGCCTTTCGGCGGCATGACCGGCGCCAGGATGGCGATACCTTTTTCTCCCTTCTTCACCCAACGTCCGAGATCCTTCCAGGTATTGAAGCCGGCGACGCGACTGGCTTCCGGCTTCTGGATCATGATGAGGATCTGGTTGCCGATCGAATAGTCATGAAACTTGGCCATGGTATTAAGAAAAGCCCGGAAGTGAGAGCTGTCCTGGATATCCTCGACGCCGGCCTTAAGATGCTTCATGACGGCATCGATCTTCTTCTCGCCGGTTTCTGCCTCAACTGCCGGCAGCCAGGTCAGGAGACTGTATTCGGGTAAGGGGTCACGCAGAAAACCGACCAGGTCCCGGTATCGCGCCGGCACCGGCTCGCCACCTTCGATGATCACCTGCGGTTGATAAGTAATTGAACCTCCCCCTAAACGATGTGCAGACTGGATATGCCGCTTGAGTGCTTCAGTCCTGGTTACCTTGCCGTAATCAGGGATCTCGATTTCACGGTGACATATCGGGCACGTTACCGTAACGTTACCGTAACCCTTCTTCAGTTGGGGAAGCAGCAGCGGCTGTTCATCGGTTGGATTCTGGAGATCATCGATGATAGACTTTACGAAACCAAGCATGATGATCATCCCCAGGAAGGTTGTCCCCATGAGGAAGACGTCGTTCATTTGCTCCTGCAGCGGTCGTTGGTACATCACCAGGTCACCTCCCTGAGTATCTCGTCGAACTTCCCGCCGGCCGTCGCCTTGACCACCCGGGAAGCTACATTGGTCATAGCATCGGCGTGAGACTGCTCCAGGTCCTCGGCCCCGGACGTGTGGTGGGCGATCTCATGTATGACCGTATCGATCGTGCTCCGGGCGCTCTCCAGTTGGTCGGAAGCGATGTAGATCTCGGAGGTAGTCCGGCTGTACATACCGGCGGTTCGAACACGATCGCTCGCAGGCGGGATGATGGCGGCATGGACCGCGGCAATTCCTTGGATGCGACAGATATCGTCCGCAATGGACCTCGCAAGCTTCAGGTTGGCTCGTTGCTTTCCAGTCAGCCTTTCATCCGGGATGATCTCGGCTTCGCGGAGCCGTTCCTGTGAAGCCCGGATGAGGTCCCGGTCGGTCAGGATGGCCCTTTCCAGGGTGTCCCGGACGTGCCACTGGACGTTGACCGATTCATAGCCGAGGTGCTTGACGGTTCCATCCCAGCGGTTATCGGTCCGGATAACGGCGTTGTCGCCACAGACACGCTTCCAGGCTTCTTTCCATGCATGGGCATTTTCGGTGATGAAATCGGCGTAATCCTTGCCGGTGACCGGTTCGCGTCCCATATCCCAGGAGCCGAGATTGACGTTATGGGATTCATCGGTTTCCAGAATCGGCGGCATCCTCACCATCTTGATGAAGTCTTCCAGGAGGTCGACTTTTGTGATGCAACTCCAGAGGCGACCGATATCGGTCCAGAGTTCCGGCTCATTCTTCGGACCATGACGGTCCGGAGCCATATCGAAACCCCAGAGGTTATAGGAGAAGGGACTATTAATCTCCCGCAGGTAGATATCACGGGCAAATATCCTAGACTTACCCGTCTCTTGCTCAATCCAGCTTGAGGTTGATTCCTTTGGAAAGTCATATCTAATAAGCTGGTTAAACCTCCGTACCGGCAGCGTGATCGGGCTTGGTCCTTCATCAACGATCGCCGATCTCGGCAGGTTGACGACAAACCGATCCTCGAAGGCAAGCCCTGTATACTTGATGAAGTGAAAGACCGTGCCGCTCCTCCGGCTGTACGGCTTCCAGAGGGCAGCCAATGTCTCGATGCGACCGTTGGTGGTCTGCTGTAGGAAGATGATCCTCAATTCTCTTTCTGCCGTTTCCACCCGGACCGGGTAGCCTTTTCGGAGCATCGCCAGGGCGGCGATCTTCATGCCCTCGCCGTACTTGCCGCGGGCATAGTCCGGCTTCAATTTGGAAGGACCGAGCAGGAAGTCAGCAATGGCAATACCTTTACCACTATCCCGGATGAAGAGGCCTTCATTATCATAGCCCCAGGTGTAACGCTCGCATTCATCGAGGGCGTTTTGGACGATATCCCGGATAGCTTCCCACTCGCCCCAGTCCTGCCGCCATGTCGAGGTCGGACCGATGATGATCAACTGCCAGCCCTGAGGCTTCCAATCCCGCTCGTAATCTTCGGGAGTAAGGACGATGGGTGTTTTCACAACCGTTTCCATCAGCGAACCACCCTCGCCCTCTTGATCGCTTCCAGAAATGCCGAGTCGATGATGTCCCGGAAGCCGATATCATCGATGGTATAGGCCAGATACTCCGGGCTATCGGGAAGAATGTCCAGACCATCACTTTGTCCAGCCTGAAGAGACGTCCGTTTTACTACAGCTTTTTTCTTGTCAAGGAGATATTGCTGTCGTTCATCTTCCGACCAGGGACCAAAGTGTCCTGTTCGCGCCACCATGATGGCGGCTTCCTCGGGAGAATAACGATCTTCTTCTATCGGCGATGCCTCGTACCTGAAAGCCAGCTTCGTCATATAAGTGCCGGTTTGCGGCTCCCAGATCCAACCGGTGAGAGTTTCCACCCAGGCATGATCGATGCGCCGGCCGTCGCTAAAAACAGAGCCATGGACCAGTGTCCCCTCGCCTTCCTTGATGAGGAACCGCCACGCATCAGCGTAACAGGTGCCGCTTGGCTCATCCGTCTTAGCTCTTACCGAGGGCAATGACTGCCCCGGTACAAACGTCTTCCTGAAAACCGTTCCATCCTGGAGGTGGATTTCATCCACCGTCATGAGGGCATCATCGACGAGTTCGGCGATAGCTACCCGGTCGGCATGCCAGAGGTCGGACCCGATTCCGAGATACCCATCCACCGCAGCGAATATCTTGAGCCCCTGCTTGATCGGGGCTTTACCTACCCTCTCGAACGTAGTCCCATTGCGAAGCTCCAGCCAGGCAAGCTGACCGGCCCGTTTTTCAATCCGGCCGGCGACGCTCTCAGCGATCCGCTGGCACTCATCCAACGGCCGATCGGTACGGTGGGAGAGACTTCGCTGGATGGTTAAAGCGATTTCATTCCAGAGTTGTGTTTTCGGTTTCGTCTCGGCCATCAGTAATTCTCCGCGGGGACCATAAATAAAGGGCTTCTTTTTCGGTTCTATGAAGGCTTCATCGACCAGACTCCTCACCATGCCGACCAGGAAAACTCCCATCATCATGAAGGTCATAAAACCGAAAACGGCTGAAATCGAGTCGGAAGAAGTTGCGGTGCTACCCCATGACAGGACTGTTAGGTCAAGCGAGTCTCCTGCCTCGATACCCTCTAGCTCGCCAGCGTTGACTTCGAGGAAATAGCGGGCCGGTAGGGTACTGGTAACCAGGTAGCCGGGCTCGATATTCCGGCAAACCTCGGTGACGGTCAGGTCTTCCGACAGAAAGGCGATATCGAGCGGAAACAGCATCGGCACCGTGGTCATGGTGATCTGCTGCTCGGATCTCAAGTCGAAGAGCATTCCGGTACCAGGAGCGAGTTCAGGCAGACCACCGAGGCCCTGCCCGAGCTCCCACGACGTGATCGCTAGGTCGACCAGCCATTCATGCCCGTTGATTGTGATGATTCCCCGTCCCGCCATCAGGACCTCCCGATACGCTTGATGCCGCTCCGGCTTTCAAGTTCCAGCTGGCCGGACTCGACATCACGCCCGGCGATATCCGAGCCTCCAAACATCGCCATATCGTAGTTACGATGCCAGGCCGCCGAGGCCTTAAAGTCCGTCTTCTCTTCGTACTTCTTCCCCCGGCTGGCTTTCGGTTTCATGCCGGGTGGCGTGATTGCCTTCATCCCGTTGAGGAAGCATTCGCTCGTCGTATCCCCACGGTAATTAACCGGGGCGTTGACCCCGAATTCCTCGTGATCGGCGTACTTACCCATCTTCTTTATCCTCCTGCCAGAGGTTTTCGTACCACTCCTTCTGTTCCTCGCCGGATACTTTCCGGTACTTCATGGTCGTGGTGATGCTTTGATGCCCGAGATGCTCCTGGAGGAGCCGGATGCCGTCGCCGGAGTCATTCTTCTTGACGGCCATGACGGCGAATGCATCTCTCAAACGATGAGGACTCACATTATGGACTTTTCCCGTCTCGGCATTAACCAGCTTCGGGAGCCGAGCCCTGAAGGCGCACTCCTTGACGATCTGCCAGGCGCGATGCCGGGTCAGGTTGAATAGCCTTCCCGTTTCCGGGTCCGGACCGCCTTTCCCGATGTAGTCGCGGAGCATCTTGAGCGTCTCCTTATCGAACGGCAGGGTCCGGAACTTCTGATACTCCAATTGGTCGGTAGTCACACGGTCCGCTTCTTTCCCACAGCCCGGGCAAAACCGGTGTCCCTTGCTCATCCTGGCGCCGCAG
>CAYSQK010000108.1:0-285 GCA_964433075.1 uncultured Dehalococcoidales bacterium | reverse complement strand
CGTAACCTATGTGGGCTCACGTTGTGGACCTTTCCCGTCTCGGCGTTAACGAGCTTCGGCAATCGCGCCTTGAAGGCGCACTCCTTGACGATCTGCCAGGCCCGGTGACGGGTCAGGGTGAACACTCGTCTAGTCTTTGGATCGGCTCCGCCTTTTTTAATGTACTCGCGGAGCATCTCGAAAGTCTCCTTGTCGAGCGGCAGGGTCCGGAATTTCTGATGCTCGGTCTCGTCAGTGATCACACGTTCGACTTCTTTCCCGCAGCCCGGGCAATACCGGTGTCCC
>CAYSQK010000107.1:0-6534 GCA_964433075.1 uncultured Dehalococcoidales bacterium | reverse complement strand
TAAGTGCCTCCGGTGAAAAGGAATCATCGCGGGCAATCTGGATTGTATACACGGCATCACTGAAACCTTGTAAGCCATTCCATGAAAGTGTCACGTCGGCTCCGGATATGCCGAGTTTGTCCGGCGTTACCAGAGAAACCTGCGGTATCTTTTGATATTCGACATGGATGGTTAATTGAAGAGTGTTCATACTGTCGGTAACTGTGATGGTATGAGCTCCCGATTCGCAGACAGGAATCGTGAAATTTGCTGAAAAAGCGCCGGAGGAATCGATTGGGGTTTCGCTGATTGTCGTTGCATCGAATGATATGACCGCCATCTTTTCAGGAACGAAACTTTTCCCCGTGAGGTAGAGTTCCGAGCCAATCGTTCCGGTTGTTCGGTTTATCTCAAGTAATGCTTTACTGATAACGGTAAATACATTCGAAAATGTTGTTATACCATCGGTTACTGACAGGACGTGTTCGCCGGGTTGGCATGGCGGTATAGGTATCGTCATCGTACTGGCACCGAGTCCGTCTGCTTTATATTCGGCTAACGGAATGCCATCGAAACTGGCAACGGTGTATTTGTAAGGAATAAATCCGTTTCCTGAAAAAGTCACATTGCTGCCTATAAATCCTATTTCCCGGTCAAAAAACCCGGTAGTGGATACTGAAAGAGTGGCGCACGCCCGGAAGGTTCCATCGGAAGCTTCCAGAATATACGAATTGCTCTTGCAGGACGGAACTTCGAGGTATGCATCGAAGTTACCCAGATAGTCGGTAACAATTGTTTCCGGAATTGTCTCTATATACTGGACAATAGATGTCGTATTGTACAGTTTGAACGATATGTTCGTTAAGGCTTCGAAATTCGTACCGATGATATTGATTTTTGATCCAGGTGAACCTGCATCCGGGAATATTTCAAGTTTTTGCCGCTGCGATGTAAATGATACTTTTGCTTCATTGCCGCGAGTATCGGTAACGATGATATCGTAATCACCGTTTTTGCAATCGGGAATTGTAATCAATTCATTGGAAAAACTCCCCTTGTTGTTGGTGTAAAAAGTACCAAGCCGTTTTCCGCTGTAATAAACGCTGGTAAATGAAGAATCCTTGAACCCGGTGCCGGAAACGGTCAATACGTCACCCGTGTATCCGGCCAGCTTGCTTACTTTGATTTCAGGCATAATAGTGAATGGAACGGATACCCAGGCGAGAGTGCCCGCCGTTTCATCTTGAATCCAGATAGCGTATTTACCGGCAGGGTATTCGCCGATTTCGATTGACGTGCTTATTTTACCCCAGGTATCGATGACGACAGTTTTCACGAGCGTGTTTTTATCGGGGAAATATACCCCTGCCCGAGAAACCCTGGTAATGTTCGAAGTGACTCCGGCGAGTACCGACGGAGTAAAGTATATTCCTTCAAGGGTTACCGTGGTACCGACGGGTCCGTATAACGGTTCGGAGTAAAGTACGTTCTCTTCCGCTGCTGCTGAATGTCCCGGAAGTAGTGTCATACAAACCAGAATGATAGAAAATATCGATACTATTTGTTTTAATGGATTCAACTTTTTCATCGCATCACAATCATTGAAGCTATTTGAAGCCTTTTATTTTTCAGGATACCATCCCCACCAGCCTTCGGTACCGCAACTGCTGCACTTCATGGGAACTGCTAAATACCCATGGGAACCGCATTTGGTACAGGTAAACTGGTCACGGGCGTTAAACCCGGGTGTTCCCTTAAGTTTTTTCTTTAAGCTTGTCATCTGGTTGTTGATATTCTTGATAATGGTCGAATCATTTTGTACTTTATTTGATAGTTGACGAATTGTATCCGAATAATCGGAAGTATCACTTTTATCGTTACTGATTTTTTCGATATTGGTTTCAATTACTTCGATTCTTTTCGTTAAAGTCTCCATGGTATCCATCAGCTTGTTCAACACCTTATTAAGCGTTTCATTGTCCGGTTGCGAAGCTGATGAAGGCGCTGATACCTGTGGCGCCGGCGCTTGCTGCACCTTCTCTGGTTCCTTAACCGGGATAACTTCCGGGGCCGGTTTTTCTTCTTTAAGTGCAACGAGTTTAGCAG
This sequence comes from uncultured Dehalococcoidales bacterium, assembly GCA_964433075.1. Classification (GTDB taxonomy): domain Bacteria; phylum Chloroflexota; class Dehalococcoidia; order Dehalococcoidales; family UBA2162; genus MGML01. The sequence continues at coordinate 4,449 of CAYSQK010000107.1, read as the reverse complement.
CTTCAACCTCAGGAGGAGTTGATAAATTCCTTCCCGTTGCCTGCTTGAATAACGCATCTATTTCTGCCTGGGGTAAAATATTACCCGCATCGCCCATTGCATTCTCCGTTGACTGTTGTTAGAAACATGTTTTTTAATACTCGACCACATCGGTTACCAGTCGGTGCTGGTGCTGGCTTTCCGTCAAATTCATATCGTATGGATGACGAATTTCAGTCATCGTTTTATCGTAACAGATTCTGACGACGGGTCGGCCGACATACCCGAGATTGGCATTAGAGATAATGCCTCGTTCACCGGTATTCAGATTGACCATCACCCCCGTAGGATACAATGGTACAAGTTTGGTAAATAACTGGACCAGTTCAGGGTCAAACATTTCACCACTGAAAGCCATAACAAATTCAATTGCTTCATGAGGAAGGAAGTTTTTCCTGTGCGGTCTCCTCGAAACAAGTGCGTAGTAGACATCGGCAATCGTAATTATTCGAGCGATTCGTGGGATGGCGTCTTTTTTTAACCCGTGCGGGTAACCTTCTCCATTCCATTGTTCATGATGACTCAGTACTGCCTGTTTTATGTCAGGGTCACATTTGGTGTGTTCGTGTAAAATTTGATAGCCGTACTGGCTGTGCTGCTGGACTTCGTGTTTACTGATAGTATCGAGTATGTCAGGTTCATTAATCATTCCTGCCGATAAAGCAACATACCCGACGTTCTCGATTAACGACGCCATTCCGAGTTTGACAAGTTCCGGTTCCTTCATTCCCAGTTTTCTTCCCATCAGGATAGCTAATCCGGTTACCTGAACCGGATGAACGAAATCATAATCTTTCAGGGAAAAACACCCGATGGAATTCACTTCGCCCATGACCACCGGGTAAAGCTGTCCTACCATACTGTATATAATTTTCTCGATTGGGTCGAGTGTTATTTCAGTTAAATCAGAGTTAAAAAACGCGACATTTCGGCTCATATCGATAAATTCCCGTAATTTGTTTGCCGCTTCTCCTTCGAGTCTTTCCGGCATTAACGGAGTTACCGGTACATCATCTACCCGCCGATCTTCGAAAAAAAGCTCGCTTCCTCCCATTTGACCTAGGGTCGATACGTTATCAAAGGTAAGTCTGGTACCTTTTCTCAGGATGATGTTGCCGAAATGGTCATAGACGTCAGAGCTTAATTCAAGCCCCGGGGTTGCATATTGAACTGAAATTCTTCTCATAATATTTCCCTTTACTCATACATTTATCGGTATTTTTCTGGTAAAGGATTCGGTTGTGTCTTGATTTTTTACTTGTTTTTTGTAAAAACAAACACCGATATTAGTAAAACCGATTCTGTGTGAATCAAGCATCACCTCAGTACCACCAATGAACAGGATACCGTCGTCTTTTAACGACCGGTGAAATTTGACATTCAAATCGTGTTTTGCTTCTTCAGTAAAATAAATCGTCACGTTTCTGCAGATAATAAGATTGAATCCTTCATGAAACTGATCACGTAACAGGTTCTGTTTTTGAAAACGAATATTGGTTTTCAAATCATTTTTAACGAAGTATTTGTCCTCAGAATGGGCAAAGTACCTGTTTTTCAATATTTCAGGAACGTTTTTTATGTCTTCTTTTGTATACGGTCCACCAGCTCGAGCGAATTGTAAAGCTCCCTCGTCGATATCGGTTGCCATGATTCGGTAATGAATCGAAGGGAAAACTGTCTCCAGTATCATTGCCAGGGTATATGGTTCCTGTCCTCTTGAGCAGCCTGCACTCCAGATGTTGATATCGCCGGTGTTTTTAACAATCTCGGGTATAATCACATTTTGTAACTTGTCGAACAAGTGGGTATCACGGTAAAACTCGGATACATTGATGGTGATAAAGTCCAGTAATTTCTGTAAAAACGAAGTATCTTTTTCAAGCATCGAACAGAATACCGGTACATTTGCAACGTTGGAATGTTCAAAGTACGTTGTCAAACGCCTTCTCATCTGCTTATCTTTGTAATCGTCAAGATTTATATTAGAAAGCTTGAGTATTGTTTTTTTTAAGTATGAGTAACTTTCATCATCCAAGGTCATGTCTCCGTTATAAAAAAATGATTAATTACACATTGACGTTATTTCAGCAGCGATATCTTGTATCGGTAAAATTTTGTCTGCTAATCCTGCGTCGACAACGCTTTTCGGCATTCCATACACGACACAGGTTTCTTCGTTTTGAACGGCAACCTTGCCGCCCGCTTGACGTATTCGTCTGACTCCTTCGGTTCCATCCGAGCCCATACCGGTCAAGACGACTCCGATTGAAGCCTTTCCATACACGTCAGCTACTGACATCATCGTATAATTGGCAGCCGGACGCAGTCCCATGGTCGGCGGTCGCTGATCAGTCTGAATTCTGTTTCCTTTTACTACCGTCATATGAAAATTTCCCGGAGCAATATATGCTTGCCCTTCATAGATGATATCGCCTGGTTCCGCTTCTTTAACTTTTATCTTTGATACATCATTCAATCGCATCGCCAGACTTTTTGTAAAAGCAGCCGGCATATGTTGAACAATGAGGATTCCGGCAGGAATATCCGCCGGTATGTTCGGAATTACCTGGTATAGGGCGCCCGGTCCACCGGTTGAACTGCCGATAACAACAACCTTCGATTGTGCAGACAGCAAAATATTCGGTGATATCCTGTGTTGTCGAAATGGCAGCAGCGAAGGTTCGCTCGCCTGCGGGTTGTATTTTTTTAACCTTTTGCCGGCATGTGCCGCCATTTTTACTTTTTGTGATAAGGTTTCACTGCATTCACTTGTTCCTCCGGAAGCAGTTAACATTGATTTCAGATAGAAATCGATTGCTCCTAATTCAAGAGCTTTTATCGTTATTTCAGTTCCTTCGTCAGTTAGACTGCTGAGCATAACGACCGGCGTCGGTGCATCAGACATTATTTTTTTCAATGCTTCAAGACCATCCATTTTTGGCATTTGCACATCGAGCGTTACCACGTCAGGTTTTAACGTTTTCACTTTCTCGATAGCTTCATACCCATCTTTCGCATAATCAAGGATTTTTATATCCGGATCCTTGCTTAATTGCTTGATGATGGAAAGCCTCGCAAAACTGGAATCATCGACAACCAGTACTCCCGTCATGTTTCCCCCACCACTTACTTGAGATTCGATATCACCGTTAACCGATTAGTTTTTCAACAGTACTTAATACTCTCGGGCCATCGAATGGTTTCACGATGAAATCCTTGGCTCCGGCTTTGAGAGCACTCATAACCATACTTCTCTGCCCCATTGCCGTAACCATTGCAACCTGAGCGTTAGGATCAATCTTTTTTATTTCCTGTAATGTCATTATTCCATCCATTTTCGGCATGGTTATGTCCAGTAAGACACCATCAGGTTTCACGCTCTTGTATTTTTCCACCGCTTCCGCCCCGTTACTTGCTTCGACTACTTCGTGTCCGACATCGGTTAATAGTTTCGAGCATCTCATGCGCATAAATGCTGCATCATCTACAATCAAAATTTTCGCCATATTGTTCTCCTTTTATATACCAGTTATATACCAGAACTTTTATTGTTTCTGAGTAAACTCAGTTAGCAAGCCAGTAATTTTTCTACTGTCTTTACAATTCCGTTTTTACCGGTCGGTTTCACCACAAAATCCCTTGCCCCGGTTTTTAGAGCAGTGAGTACTACTGACTGTGAACCGATGCATGAAACCATGGCAATTTTTGCCGAAGGGTCCATGTTTAAAATTTCGTGCAGTGTCACGATACCATCCATTACCGGCATATTGATGTCCAGTATTATTCCATCCGGTTTCGTTGTTTTCACCTTTTCGATAGCTTCGACTCCATTTGCTGCTTCCTCAACAGCATAACCATTGTCAGTTAATGATTTTTTATATTGCATTCTTACAAATGAGGCATCGTCAACGACTAATATCTTCGGCATAATCTGTATTCCCCCTTACAGTATCCTTTATATTTCCCTGGTTTCTTCTCCGGCTTTCCGTACTAACACTTTACCGGTATCAGCCATCATCCAGACTGAACGTCCCTGGTTCCCACCGGTATCACTTCCCGATATTCTCAATTTTTGCTGTGTTAGAAGTGTTCGTACCATATCGAAGTTGCGGTTTCCCATATCGAATGGGTCATTCTTTTCGAAAGACTTTATCATTTTTGCGCCGCCGGCTACTTTTATCCGGAAGTTCGACCTGGTCCCACCGCATTTTTCCATTTCGTCGAAAAGAACCGGCACCGCGACATCGGCATACTTTGTTGCAGACCGTTCGTTTAACCCGTTTTTACTTTGAGGTAAAACTATATGGACCATACCTGACACTTTCAATATCGGATCGTACGCACATAAACAAATACATGAGCCGAGACCGAAACAGGCAAGCGTCGCTTTTGGTTCACGCGTGACAACAA
>CAYSQK010000106.1:0-6586 GCA_964433075.1 uncultured Dehalococcoidales bacterium | reverse complement strand
TATCACCGGATATCCTCGGCGTATCCGCCGGGGCAGGCGTCGGAGCATCGATTGCTATCCTGATGGACTACCCTTCCTATGGGGTTCAAATACTGGCCTTCGCCTTCGGCATCGGTGCAGTATTCCTGGTAATGGGTCTGGCCTCCGCTATCGGCAAAGGGAACCCGGTAACCCTCATTATGGTGCTTTCCGGCATCGTCATCGGCTCCCTGTTCAACTCCTGCACGGCACTCATCAAGTTCATCGCCGACGCTCAGGACAAACTGCCGGACGTGGTTTTCTGGCTGATGGGCAGTTTCGCCAAGTGCGGCAGCTACAGCAATGTCTGGATACTTCTCGGCGTTGTCGTGGTAGCCGGCGTGCCGTTGTATATAACCCGATGGAAAATGAACGTGCTGGCTTTCGGTGAAGAAGAAGCTCAGGCAATGGGCATCAACACCGGACGGCTGCGGCTCGGCATCGTTATCTGCTCGACGATGCTGACGGCTTCATCAATTGCCATGTGCGGCATGATAGGCTGGGTAGGCCTCGTCATTCCTCACATCACCCGTTTTCTGGTCGGGCCGAATTTCAAGATACTGCTGCCGGTATCGATGGTACTGGGAGCGCTCTTCATGCTCGTGGTGGACGACTTTGCCCGAACCGTTATTTCGGGCGAAATACCCGTCGGCGTCATTACCTCCATTGTCGGGGCGCCCCTGTTTATCTACCTGATGTTCAAAGGCAGGAGGACATGGGTATGAAACTTGAAATCAAGAACGTGCAGTGCGGCTTCGGCAGCCGTATCATCGTCGACAAGTTCACTATGACCGTCGAATCAGGTGAGATTCTCTGCCTGCTCGGCCCGAACGGCGTCGGCAAGAGTACCCTCTTCAGGACGGTACTTGGGCTTCTCAAGCCGATGGGCGGAGAAATACTCATCGACGGGAAAAATATCCATACGCTGCCGCGGAAAGAGTTCGCCAAACTGATGGCCTACGTCCCGCAGGCGCATAACCCGCCGTTTCCATTCCGGGTTTTGGACGTTGTCGTTATGGGCAGGACAGCCCACCTCGGCGCTTTCGGCGCACCGGGCAGGCACGACCGGGCAATTGCCCTCAGCATGCTGGAACGGCTCGGTATCAGTTTCCTGGCCGACCGCATTTACACCGAGATAAGCGGCGGGGAACGCCAGCTCGTCCTCATTGCCAGAGCGCTGGCTCAGGAACCCGCTTTCCTGATGCTAGACGAGCCGACCTCGAACCTCGACTTCGGTAACCAGGTGAAAGTACTCCAGTGTGTCAGCGGGCTGGCAAAGGAAATCGGGCTCGGTATCATTATGACGACGCATTTCCCCGACCACGCATTCCAGACAAAGGGAGCGGTCGCCCTGATGGAATGGAATAACGTATTCCTTTCCGGTAACGCCGAAGACATCATAACCGCTGAAAACATGAAGGACACCTACGGCATCGAAATCAAAGTGGTAAAAAATACTATCGAAGACCTGACCGTGAACTCCTGTATCCCGGTTATACGAAAACCCTGATACCGCCGGTACTATTACCGTTCAAGCGTTTACATACATCTAAAAAAGGAGGAAAACAGAAAGTGAACAAACGGTTCAAACAAGTCCTGTATTTCGCCGGCCTGATGATACTGTCAATCACCATGGTCCTCGGCGGATGTACGAAAGAGCAGGAAGAAGAAACAGAGACAGAAACTCCGGTAACGGAACAGCCGGAAGAAATCGTTGAAACCCCGGAAGTCGAAGAAGAACCGGAAGTTATCGTCGAAGAAACCCCGACGACACGAACGGTTACCGACAGCACCGGAGCCGAAATTACAATTCCTTACAAGGTCGAACGGGTCGCCCCGCAAATCGGCGCTATGGCACACATGACGGCAGTTCTCGGCTGTGCCGACCGGCTGGTCTGCACCGCCTTCGGGGATACGAACGCCTACTTCAATCAGGTATTCCCGGCCTATCAAGAAGCCAATTCCCGGGGTTTGACGACAGGTAATGTCGAAGACATCATCGGCTCCGGCGCCCAGGTTGCCTACGGCCCCATCAGAGACCAGGCAATCATCGACCAGCTCAATGCCGCCGGCATCGCGGTCGTGAAACTCGATTCATTCTCGACTGTCGAACAGATGAAGGGAAACATCAGGGAAATTGCGAAAATCCTCGGCGGTGACGCTCCGGCAATTGCCGAAGCCTTTTGCGAATATTATCAGGGGAATATAGATTACGTTTCCGAAAAGACGGCTGATGTCGCCGAGGGCGAGAAGATCAGAGCCCTGATGCTCAACTACCGCGCGGGCGCGCTCAGCACAATTAACGCCGAAGATATCTGCTCGGTGTACATGACGGAAGCCGGCGGTATCAATGTAGCCGCCGAATCCGGCGCCACGGGAACGACTCCCGGCACGAGTATCAGTTCTGAAGACGTTATCAGGTGGAATCCGGATGTCATCTTCACCCACAACAAATCAGGCAAAGACCAGATTCTCGCCGAACCTACCTTCCAGACGATTCCGGCCGTCCAGAACGGCAAAGTATACATCGTCCCGACCGGTACCTACCTGTGGTCGGTCCGCAGCGCCGAAGGCTCGCTGATGCCGCTCTGGCTGGCCAAGATGATGTACCCTGATATTTTCACCGATCTCGACCTCGAACAGGAAGTCAGGGATTTCTACAAGACATTCCACGGTGGTTATGAGATTCCCGACGACGAAATAGCCATGGTACTGGCAGGAAGCCAGAGTTAAAAGGTATAGGTATGGGAATGATCGTTCTCCCGGGATGTCCGGGAGAACGGCACCCTTGTGTAAGGAGACGGTTATGGATTCACTCATCAACTGGGACGTGCTCAGACAATTAAGTATGCCGCCGATACCCCGCGGAGGGCAGCCGCATCAGCCGGAAGACCCCGGTGAGCGGTGGGGCAAGAGCGCCGACATGTATAACATGATTGCTCACATGGAAAAACGCTACACGTTGAACCAGCTTAACGCTTTCGATACGGACAAAAATGACACCGTACTCGATATCGGCTGCGGCCCCGGCAGGATTTCGGTCCCGATGGCCCAGCGGGCAAAGAGCGTGACCTCACTGGACGCATCCGACCTCATGCTCAATCACTGCAAAGAGAATGCCCGGGCAGCCGGAGTCACGAACATCAACTGGATTAAAATGAACTGGGAAGACGCTGTGCTCGGGAAAAACGTCGAACAGCATGATATCGTTATCGCGTCCCGCTCACCAGGCGGGCAGGATATCCGGAAAACCGCCGCGTTTGCCAGAAAATACGTGGTACTGGTCGGCTGGGCGAACATGCCGAATGTCCCCACCATCGTCGGCGACCTTTTCAGAGGCGTCGAAGGAGCCGAAGGGTTCGCCCCGATGCGGCCGACCGACCGCAGACTCGGTTTTAACATCACCTATAACCAGATTTACGATATGGGGTTTGACCCGAATATCAACATTGTCGCTGATGGGTGGGAGAAGGACTTCGGAAGCCGCGACGAGGCGTATGCCTGGCTCTGGCAGCTCCGTCCGACGGGTTCCGACGTTATTTCACCCGTCTTTAAGAAAAACACTGATAAGTGGCTGACCGAAAACAAAAACGGCGGCATTACCTTCAGACGGGAAACGAGGTCTTGGGTCATCTGGTTCAGGCCGAGCCTGCCTGACTTGTGGTAAAAAATAAGAAAGCAGTCAACCTGCTGCGGGGATTGAACCGCAGCAGGTATAGACGCTCAGGGAAGGTGGATGTATGGCAGAGAAAAAACTGGTTGTCCTCCACGCCGGCAGCCTGACCGGCGCCTTTACCGGGATACATGCGGAATTCAAACGGCTCTATCCGGATATCGAAATAACCGATTCTATGGGTGGGAGCGCCGACCTTGTTCGGGATGTCATCAAAGGGAGAGAAGCTGATATCATTGCTTCGGCTGATTTCGCTCTCATTCACCACCTGATGATGCCGGAATACGCGGACTGGTACCTTTGCTTTGCATCGAATCGAATGATTCTCCGGTATTCGGACGAATCGCCTTACAGTCAGGAAATCAATACCGGGAACTGGATAGACATCATTCAAAGACCGGAAGTAACACTCTGGCATATGGACGCAGACGGCGACCCCGGCGGCTACCGGGCGCTCATGGTGCTGCAGCTTGCCGAAAAATACTACGCAATACCCGGACTGTATGACAAGCTGATGAACTCAGGAAACGTCCGGGTTCTCACCCGGGAAACATTTCAGGAAAGCGGCAGGGGGTATGCCCTCGGATACTATTCACCGTCGCCTCGCGGTAACGCAAAACAGCTTTCCCTGCCGGATGAAGTCAGCCTTTCGACAAACAAGTTGAAAGAGTACTACCGCAGCGCTTCGGTCCGGCTGACCGGAAAAACACCGGATGAAAAAATAACGCTCGAAGGAGCGCCGGTATTGTTCGGCGTAACAATACCGAAGGCTTCGAAGAACAAGAAAACCGCATTGCAGTGGCTCGAAGCCCTGCTGGGTGCTAAAGGGAAGGAAATCCTCGAACAATCAGGCATGACGCCGGTGGTACCGGCGCTGACGGATAACCCCGAGAACCTTCCGGTGGAACTGAGTACCTGCCTGCTTCCCTCGTAACCGGGAATAGTCTACCGGCGTACTCCCGCCAGGTTCAGCCGGACCCGTTCAGTAAAATACATGGTTTCATCCGGAACGGCATAAGAAACACGTTCGAGCAGGAAATCGCCCTCGGGGATTTTCCCTTTCAGTTCATCGAGGTGATATGCCTCCATCGGCCTCGGCAACGGTATGGTCAGGCTGATGTGAGCCCGGCACATCGATTGTCCTCTCGGATCATGAATATCCCTCAACCGGTTCACTTCCGCAGCAGGCACTTTGGGCGGAGAAGGATGACTCCGAACCGGTACGCCTTCTGCCATTCTTCCCAGTCGCTTATATCGGCTGCATACTCGGTTATCACCTTCTGTTCCTGCGCTTACCCTTTCCGTAATCTGATTTTCTCTAATTCGACAACTGCAAGTTTTTCTTTTACTTCACTGATTATCTCAGTTTGCTTCAGGAATTTTTCCAACAGATTCAGGATAACAGGAGTAGTTGCATTCGCGGGAAGCCGTAAAACGACGATGCCATAATATTCGGAAGGCGGGTAATATCGTCCTGCTTCATCACGCCGGTAATGGGTGATATTCATCAGCTTCAACTAAATCCGCAGCAAAACTTAGTGCCGCAGCAACATCTTCTTCGGTGATTCCATATTCTATCGCAATACGTTCTTTTGTCATACCACCGGCAAGTTCTGCGATTATCCGGGCAACCGGTACTCTCGTTCCTGATATAACCGGCTTCCCATGCTGAACAGACGGGTCAATGGTAATACGCTTGTTTGTATCCATATTAACTACCTCAATGCTTGAAGTAAGTTCATTATAAGCTCCCTGCAAACGTTTCATAAGGCACCAGACAAGTTATGGTCTGTTCGCCGGCGGCGGGGGAGGCATGACATTGACCGTCTGGAGCGGTTTGCAGATAATTTCGCTGATATGAAAATCACTGAACTTCGTGCTCGTTGAAGCATATGCCACCACCGCTGTATCGGCACCCCGGCCGGTACCGGTGACGGCGATAACCTGCTCCCCGATTTTCACACAGCCGGCGTCGGCAGCCATGAGGATAATTTCGGCACAGACCTTCATGCCCTGACAGAACACACGGAACGCATTGGCAATGACCGTCGGTGCCTTTTCACCGTAGAAATTATCGGTATGGAAGAGCATGGTCCCGAAATGAACGGCATGTCCTTTCTTCTCAAGTTCAGCTTTGAGTTCCATAGGGAAACGCTGCTCGGCAATAAAGCCGTATTGATGCGGAACCACGACGAGGCGGATACCCGTCCCTTCGTATAGCGCCATCGCCTGCCTGGCGGTATCGCCGCGAGTCGAAGCGAGAATGATCGTCGTGATACCCCTCGCCTTCGCCCGTTCAAGCGCCAGCTTCAGAGTTTCGCCGGTATTCTCCTGGCCGGGTTTTTCGAAGTAAGAAATAGTTGCTTCCATTATGTCACCTCACCTGCAGTATCTTCACCAGCATTATATAACGGCAGCAGCGACGTTGTAATCCGGGCAACACCCCGTCAAGGACGTGTTGCGTCAATAGTAACTGTTATTATGATGCAATGCGAAAGATTGACACGCCCGTCCGTATCCTCTAGTATGTGAGACAGATATGTCAGACCCTGATTTGGATGTGTGCATCACAGAGAGTTCCCGGCTTTCTCCGGACGACCGGGAGCGAATTATTACCCTCTGCACCGAATCGTTCGGACAGGACTACCGCCCGCTTATCGACAGCTTCAGCGACGCCACACACGTCATCGGCTGCCGTCAAGGACTTCTTGTCTCCCATGCGCTCTGGGTCACCAGGTGGTTCCAGGTCGAAGAAGAACCCCTCATGAAAACCGCCTATATCGAGGCAATGGTAACCGACCCCTTCTACCGCGACCGGGGATACGCCTCGATGGTTCTGAACCGGCTGGTAGAGGAACTGTCCGATTTCGAACTGGCTGCCCTGCGGACCGGTTT
>CAYSQK010000105.1:0-6641 GCA_964433075.1 uncultured Dehalococcoidales bacterium | reverse complement strand
GAGTCGGTTCATTGACTTCTCCCTTTACAAAAGGGAGATTGAGAGGGATTTAGTATATTAATGAATAAAGATATCACTCGCCCTCACAAAAAACGTAACGTTTCGAGGAGAATAAACAATGGCAGACGCAAACGGTGAAAAACTTGGTATTGTCGTTGCCGGTTCTTTGACGAAGGGAATCGATGTCAGGCTCGATACCGCGGTCAGGATAGAAGACATGGTTGTCGGGCGGTATGTTATCATTCAGGGCGGCAGCAAGCGGTTCTTCGGCATGATTACCGATATATCTCTTGAAGTCACCGACCAGCGTATGATACAGGCGCCCCCGGATGTTTCCTCTCCGCTCATGGCGGAAGTTCTGACCGGCACCAGCACCTACGGTACTCTCCATGTTACCCCGTACCTGAATATCGGTGGCGATTCGGCTGAACTCCTCGAAGGTCCCCAGCCGGTGAAAACTGTCCCCGGTCATTTCGCTCCGGTAAGGCTGGCTGCGGAAAACGACATGGAGATGGTGTTCGGGAAAGAGGACAACGACAAGTTTCACCACATCGGAAACCCGCTCGATATGGAAACGAGGCTTTGTATCGACCTCGAAGAATTCGTAAAACGGTCGAACGGTATCTTCGGCAAGAGTGGCACCGGTAAGACGTTTTTTACCCGCATGATGCTCATCGGCATGCTTCAGAAGAGCAAAGCGGTCAACCTGATATTCGACATGCATAACGAGTACGGCTGGGCAGGTACCCGGGAAGGCGGCCCGCCGGTGAAAGCCCTCAAACAACTTTTCCCCGAAAAAGTGGCCGTCTTTACCCTCGATGAAGAAAGCTCCCGCCGTCGGAAAGTCAGTACCGATTTTGTCGTGAAAATCGGCTACGATGAGATAACGCCGGAAGATATTTCGATTCTCCGGTCGACCCTCAATATCACCGACCTGGCCGTCGAAGCTGCCTACCAGTTGCGCAAGTCACTGGGGAAAAACTGGCTTCATCAGGTGCTGGAGTCAGAAGATAACGGCCTGGAAGACATTCTGGCATCGTCCAGCATCCATGAAAGCACCCTTCAAAGTCTGAAACGAGGTCTCGGCACCATCGGCCGGATGGGGTATATCGTTAAGGAATCGCACGACGATACGGTCAGCCGTATCCTGGAATACCTCGGCCGCGGTATCAATGTCGTGCTCGAATTCGGCCGGTACCGGGACATCAGTACCTACCTGCTGGTGGCGAACATGCTCTCCCGCCGTATCTATGACCGCTACCAGAAACAGACCGAAGAGGCGATTGCTGCCGGTGATGATAATCTGAAACCGAGGCCGCTCGTTATTACCATCGAGGAAGCTCACAAATTTCTCAACCCGGAGGTTGCCGGAAAGACCATTTTCGGTACCATCGCCCGTGAGATGAGAAAGTATAATGTTTCCCTGCTTGTCATCGACCAGCGCCCCAGCGGCATCGATGAGGAAGTGATGTCCCAGATGGGAACGAAAATTTCGTTCCTCCTCGATAATGACAAGGATGTCGATAGCGTTCTCTCCGGCGTATCGGGGAAAAACGAATTGAAATCGGTCATTGCCCGGCTTTCACCCAACCGGCGGCAGGCAATCATGTTCGGCCACTCGGTGTTGATGCCGGTTGCCTTCGAAGCCAGGGAATACGGGTCAGCCGAGTCCTACCGGGATTTTGCTTCCAACGTTGCCTCAGGCAAAAAACAGGCTGAGAAAGATATTGAGGAACTATGGGGATGAACGTGTTCGGCAGGCGGAAGAGAAAAGTGGGACTTGCCCTCGGCAGCGGTGTTGCCCGGGGACTGGCACATATCGGGGTTCTTCAGGTACTGGCGCGGGAAGGCATACCGGTCGATATGGTTGCCGGCACCAGTATCGGCTCGATTGTCGGTGCGTTCTGCGCTCTGGGGAAGACATGTGAAGAGATTCTGGAAATAGCGAGGGAATTCGGCTCCAAACGCTTTAACTACCTCGTCGACTTGAATATTCCGAAAACAGGCTTGATAAAAGGGAAAAAGATAGAAGAACTGTTGAAGGAATTTTACGGCGATGCCGAATTCAGCGACTGCGTCAAGCCGTTCAAATGCGCCGCGACGGATATCGATACCGGTGAGGAAGTGGTTCTCGATGAAGGTCCGTTGTGGAAAGCTGTCCGGTCAAGTATATCGATACCGGTGATTTTCGCCGTGACGAATCACAATGACCGCTATCTGGTCGACGGCGCTCTCGTTAACCCGGTACCGGTGCGGCTGCTGAAAGAGATGGGAGCTGACGTTATCATTGCCGTCAACGTTATTCCCGAAAGGAATATAACCGAAAGGACCGAGCCGAATATCTTCGATGTCATTATGCGGACAATCCATATCGTTGAGTACTCAGCGGTCAAAGCCAGTGTCGAAGGTGCCGACGTGGTGATTGAACCGGATGTTGAGGAGTTTGCCCTGACCGATTTTCACCGGGTGGATGAACTGGTCGAAAAGGGTGCGCTCTGTGCTCGTGAAGCAGTGCCGTACATAAAAAAAGCGCTGAAAAAATCGAAACAGCCGGTGGTATAGCATGAAAACACCTCAGAAGCGCTCGCAGAATCAAACGCTCCTTGAAAAAACACAGGAGTATCTGCGTAAGTCCGGCTTGAAAGCGCGGAAGCAGCTCGGACAGCACTTCCTTGTCGATGAAGATACCCTGGCGATAATCCTCGAAACAGCCGGACTGACCGGCAGAGAGAATGTTATCGAGGTTGGTCCCGGCCCCGGTGTCCTGACGGAGGAGTTGTGCCGCCGGGCAGGACGGGTGGCGGCCGTCGAACTGGACGATAATCTGGCCGCGGTTTTGAAAAGGACGCTGGCGTCACGGGATAACCTGACCGTTATCAACCGGGATATTCTGAAAATATCGCCGGAAGATATCATGGAGGAAGCGAAAATTGACCCCTCTTCGGGATACCGGGTGGTGGCAAATCTTCCGTACTATATCACCTCGCCGGTGCTGAGGCATTTCCTGGAGGCGGAGCATAAACCGGAAATGGTGGTGGTCATGGTGCAGAAAGAAGTAGCCGAAGAGATAGCTGCCGCTCCGGGCAGGTTGAGTATGCTGAGCATCGGGATTCAGCTCTTCGGGAAACCTGAAATTGTTCATCATGTTCCTGCTGCGTTTTTTTTTCCTGTCCCGAAAGTGGATTCGGCGATATTGAAGATAATCCCGTATGCCGGAACGCCTGTCGATATTCCGGATACTGAAGGGTTTTTCGTACTGGTCCGGGCTGGTTTCAGCGTTGCTCGTAAACAGCTCGGCAATTCGCTGGCAAACGGGTTACGGAGAGAAAAAGAAGAAGTGAAACGGCTGCTGGAAAAAGCTGAAATATCTGCCGAACGCCGGGCGGAAACGCTTTCTCTCGAAGAATGGGCACGATTGTATCGGGTGTATCGTGAGGAGGGGCAGGCATGATTACCCTCACCGCGCCGGCCAAGGTGAATTTAACTCTGGAAGTCATTGCTAGGCGGGATGACGGTTTTCACGAGATAAAAAGCATTATCCAGACGATAAGCCTCGCCGATATTGTCACCATGGAAAACAGCCGGGAGACTGAATTCAGTACGAATTCATCCGTGTGGAATGCCGGACAGAGCCTGGTAGCGAAGACCGTTGCCTTGTTCCGTGAAACGACCGGTACTGATTCCGGAGTCTCGCTCCATGTTGAGAAACGGATTCCGATGTCAGCCGGGCTTGGCGGCGACAGCAGCGATGCCGCCGCTGTATTGAAAGGACTGAATGCGTTAAGGGAAACCGGCCTTTCACGCGACGAACTCCACCGTATGGCTGAGCAGTTAGGCTCGGATGTGCCGTTTTTTCTCTATGGGGGTACCGCCCTGATGGAGGGGAGGGGAGAGATAATTACCCCGTTGCCGTCCGTTCCTCTTATGCACCTTGTTCTGGTCGTGCCGGACATTGTCCCCCTCACCGGCAAGACGGGAAAGCTCTATGCCGGGCTCAAAGAAGACGATTTCACAGACGGCGCAGTAACCCGACGATGGGTCAGCGCACTTGAGCGGGAAAAAACCTTGCCTGATATTGATAATGTATTCGAGAACGTTGCCCGCCGGCTGTTTCCGGGGCTGCAGGAAGTATATGACACAGTTACCGGACTGACCTCGAGAAAAGTTCACCTGGCCGGTTCGGGACCGGTAATGTTTGTAAAGGCACAGGACCGGCTGGAGGCTGAAAGCCTGTCAGTCAGGCTGATTGAAAACGGATTGAAAGCAGTCGTGACAGAAACGGCCTCCCCTTCTTCGGGCGGGCAGTGAGACAAATATCACTGTGAAGGACTTCTCGTCCTGTTTTAATGGTAAACGAACATGGGAAGGGAGATACGTATGGACAAGAATACAATCGATAATCTGAAGGAAGCATTTGCCGGAGAAAGTCAGGCAAACCGGAAATACCTGTTTTATGCCGAAAAAGCCGAAAAAGAAGGGCAAAAGCAGGCTGCGAGACTGTTCAGGGCAGCCGCTGATGCAGAAACGGTGCATGCCAAAGCTCACCTTAATGCCATGGAAGGTATTGGTTCGACGGTCGAAAATCTCAAGGCTGCCGCCGAAGGAGAGCACGAAGAATTTACCGAAATGTACCCGCCGATGATTGAGCAGGCTGAAAAAGACGGAAATGCAAAAGCGAAACGGGCATTCGAACATGCCAATGCTGTCGAAAAAGTCCACCACGGACATTTTTCGTCCGCACTCAAAGCCATCGAGGAAGGCAAAGAACTGAAAGACGAACCGTACTATGTCTGCCAGGTCTGCGGCAATACCGTTGCCGGAAAAGCCCTCGACCGGTGTCCGGTCTGCGGCGCACCGATGAGCGCCTTCAAGAAGATAGACTGAATACTGGCAAAACAATAGAAAACCGGCGCATGACCGGGGGAAGGTCACGCGCCGGTAACTGTTATTTCTTTTTCAGTGTCGATGCACCGGTGATATAGCTTGAACCGAGTGTCGGTTCTCCGATGTATTCCAGTGTCGAAGCGCCGCTCAGGTTGACGTCCAGTGTACCGTTCAGGTTGATAATACCCCTGCTGGCGCCGCTGAGAAGAACATCGGCATTGTCGATTTCCATATCTTCCATCTTCAATGTGCTGGCGCCGCTGATATTCATGTCGACATCATCGGCTGACCCTTCGATGTTCACGGTACTGGCACCGGCTACCTGCATGTCGATATCTTTCGCTTCGAAATCACCCCGAACGGAACTTGCGCCGGAAATGTCGAATTCAAGATTACCGCAGACGATATCGTCGAATCGAATCGTGCTGGCGCCGGAGGCAAGAATATCCAGAGATTCATTGGATTCGAATCCGGATACCGTGCCTCGGGCAGCCCCGGAACTCTCGAGCCCCTCAAGGAACGGCATGGTGATGACGGCGGTCATTTTCCGGTGCAGATTGAATAAAGACCAGCTGATGCCGGGGAATCTGACTTGAATGTTCAGCGTCTCTCCTGATTGCGTTACGCTGATATCATCGAGTTCATTGCTGCCGGCGGTGATAACGATACTGTAATTGTCAGCCTGACGGATTTCATATTCGAAAGCGCTGCCGATTTCAACCCGGGTGAATTCAGTGAAATCGAAGGTTTTTGTTTCACTGCTGCCGGAATCCTTTTCCCCATCTTTCGTCACCAGAATGCTTCCGCAGCCCGCAGAGAACAGCGGTATCATCAACAGTATCGCCATGATAAGCGCTATCAGTTTTATTTTCATTATTTTCTCTCCGTGATTCGTTAAATTCTGACGAGTAATGCTTTCGCCATCGTCCCGTGCCATCGTCCGAGTAATCGTGCCAGATGCAGCGTCCCTGTTGCCAGAGCGGCGCCGAATATTACAGTCAGCGGCAGCATCCAGGTAACCATGTAGTAGTACACGCCGTTCACACTCGCCACCGGTACATTAAAACCGAGCTGGAGAAGGGGCAGAAAGATGAAGTATAACGATACTGCCGTCAGCGTCGTGAAGATGGTGAAATATGCAATGCCGAGGGGCATCTGAAGCATAAGGTAAATCATCGTTAACCATGTATGTTTGTCCGTTATAAGCTGCCTGAAACGCTCCCACCATCCCAGGTTTCTCTGTTGATATGCCTGCCGACGCGGCATGCGGATTCCAAGCAGTGCCTCGACGATAAGTCCTTCGACCAATCCGATACCTCTGACAGAAAGGATAAAAAGTCCGGCTATCGGAAGGCCGACAATCAGTACCAGCAGGCCGGCGGAGAGCGAAAGGCCGGTGACGACCCATGTAAAGTAGATGATGCCGGTTGCCATCGAAAAAAGAAGGTATAATATCGAGCCCCATGTCCGGGAATCAGCGTAGACGCCGAATATGCGGTTCAAAAGCGGTCCTTTTTCTCCCGACTCGGCTTTCTCAGGCTCCGCCGCAGTATCGGAAGCAATCGCTAAAGCGGGCGTGACCCGATATTCTATCTCACGGTATCCCCGGGCGACTTCTTCGGGCGTGCCGTATTCTTCAATGACCTGTGACAGCGCCTCGGATTTCGAAATGCCGCCTTCTGCTGTAGCATTCTCAAGGGCAGTATTCAGGTGTTCCTCGGTATTGGCAAGCGCATCCTGAATCGTTGCCCGGTCGC
>CAYSQK010000104.1:0-6674 GCA_964433075.1 uncultured Dehalococcoidales bacterium | reverse complement strand
AGGGAATACCCCTGCAGTCGGGGCAGTTGTACGATATCAATTCGTTCACGATTGCTTCCGTGGTGAGGGAAAACGGCGGAGAGCCGCAGCGGCTGGGGATTCTCCATGACGAGGTGGCGGATATCCGGGAGAAAATCAGCCGGGCGCTCAGGGATTACGATGTCCTGGTCTTTTCCGGAGGGTCGTCGGCGGGAGAGAAGGACTACATTGCCGAGGTTATCCAGGAAAAGGGGATAATCCTGTTCCACGGGCTTCAGATAAAGCCGGGGAAGCCGACGATGTTTGCGATCATCGAGGGGAAGCCGGTCTTCGGGATGCCGGGGACGCCGGCTTCAGCGGTCATCAATGCCGTCCACTTCATCGGGCCGGCGCTGAGGACGATGGCGCACCTGCCGGCGAAGAAGAAGGAGACCGTCGAAGCCAGACTGAGCCGAACGACGGCCGGCGACAAGGGCCGGGTGCAGTTCATGACGGTGCGGCTGGAGAACGGGGAAGCGGTGCCGGTGTTCGTTGAATCGAGCGCCATTACCAGCATTGCCCGCGCCGACGGCTATTTCAGAATAGAGGTCGGGCAGACGGTTGAAAAAGGAACGACGGTAAAGGTGACTTTGTTCTAGGGTGTCAGCCCGGACCGTTCAGGTTCGTTTTTCTTCCAGAAGTCAGCGGAAATCGTCTTTCCCGTTATTTCACCGGGCGTGATTTCCGTGATTTTTTTCGATTCGAACCAGGCATAGGTTTTTTCCCGCAGTGCCGGGCCGATGCCTTTTCCGCGGCAGGCGGAGGTGATGAACATATCGTAGATTTTCCCGATGCGGCGGAGGGGAAGGTCGGTCGAGAGCTGGATGGTGGAGAACGAGTAGCCGACTACCTTGTCACCCTCGATGACGACGAGAACGAGGTCATCCGCCGAAGCAATCTTGTTTTTGAAATTGGCGGTGACGAGGTCGAGGGCGTTCATACCTTCGAGTTCAATGGGGTCCGCAACGTTGTTGAAATAGGTGGCTTCCATCCACAGTTTGAGCATGGCAGGGATGTGTTTTACAGCAGCTTCTTTAATTTCCATATTCGATTCCTTACGTGTTCGGAGACGATGGTTACGAGCGGTTCCAGGTACCGCTTTTCCCGCCTGATTTGTGTTCGAGGCAGATATCGGTGATGGTCATACCCCGGTCGACTGATTTCGCCATGTCGTAGATAGTGAGGGCGGCGACGGAGGCGGCGGTCATGGCTTCCATTTCGATACCGGTTTTGCCGCTGCAGCGGGCGGCGGCGGTGATAACGACGCAGTTGGTGCCGGTGGTATCGAAATCGATTGTCACTTCGTCGATGAGGATGGGGTGGCAGAGGGGAATCAGGTGCGGGGTATTTTTGGCGGCCATGATGCCGGCGACGCGGGCGACGGCGAGGACATCACCTTTCTTAAGCGACGCGTGACGAATCTGTTCGAGGGTTTCCGGTTTCATGATGACCTTACCGGAGGCGACGGCTTCACGGACGGTGATATCCTTGGCGCCGACGTTAACCATGCGCGCTTCTCCTTCAGGGTTGAGGTGAGTCAGTTCGTTATCCATATCCGTTTCCCGCCGAGTATCTTTCGGAACGTTCGTTACTTCATCTTACAATAATGCCGGTAAATTTGAAAGAACCCTCTTGACAGCCCGTCAAAATCATTGCTATACTCTATTGCAGTTGAAACTGATTTTCATTTGTGAGTGTGTATGCGACTGACTGCGAACAAGATAGCCGGGATACTCAGGGAAAACGGGTACAAGCTGACTCCCCAGCGGCATGTGATACTGAAAGTGATTGCCGGGAGCCATGACCACCTGACGCCCGAGGCTATCTATGAAAAAGTGCAGAAGGAGAATCCGGACATCGGCCTGGTGACGGTGTACCGGACGCTCGACCTGCTCAGCGAGCTGAACCTGGTTTGCCGGGTTCATGCCGTGGACGGCTGCCGCAGTTACATGATGAGGCGGCCTTCGGAGCACCACCACCACCTGGTGTGCTCGCAGTGCGGGAAGGTGGTGGACTTTACCGGGTGTTTCCTGAACGACCTGGAGGAGAAGCTGGCGCAGGACACGAAATTCAACATTAACGGGCACCTGCTGGAGTTTTACGGGCTTTGCCCTGAATGCCGGGAGGTTACCGGATAAATTTTTTGAATCTTCAGTGAAAACGATTATCAATTGACAGTGGGTACATCATAAAACGACAGGACGAACAGCATGCAGACACACACAATTTCCGAAAAGCCGGCGAATAATGCCAGCAAGGCGGTCATCATTGCCGGATTTCTCGGCAGCGGCAAGACGACGCTGCTCAGGAAACTGGTTGAATACGATATCGCCCGGGGAGGGCAGCCGCATATCATCATGAGCGAATTCGGGGATATCGATATCGACGGAGTGCTGATTGCCGACGGCAGGACACTGCTGACGACGATTACCGGAGGCTGCGCCTGCTGCGATTTAAGAGAACAGCTTTCCGAAGGGTTCCGTGATGCAATCATCGTTTCACCGAGGTCGACCATCATCATCGAATCGACCGGTGTGGGCGACCCGGCGGGGATTCTTAAAGCGCTTCAGCCATATACCGACGAAGGTATCGCAGTCGTTACGGCGGTGGTGGTGATTTACGATGCCAGCCGCCCGCTGCTGGAGGGGAGAGACCGGGACCTGGTGACGCGGCAGGTAAAAGCGGCCGATATCATCGTTATCAACAAAATCGACATGGTGCCGCAGGAGGCGCTACCGGCGATACTCGACGATATCAGAGAACTGAATCCCGGAGCGAAACTGGTGGTGACGAGCCATGGGGAAATCGATTTCGAGAACGTCCTGACGGGCGTTTCGGGCGTTACGGCTGACGAAGATGACGGGGAGACATCACAGAACTTTCATTCACTCGGTTTCCAGATAGAAGATCCCCTTTCACAGCCGGCCCTGGAGAAATGGTTGAAGGGGCTTCCTGCCAGCGTGGTGCGGGTCAAAGGGTTCGTCACACTTGCCGGGCAGGACGGTATTCATGAAGTTCAGGCAACGAGCGGGCACATTGTCATCACCCCGTTCACGGGTGTGGAGAAACCGCCGGCGATGCTGGTGGTCATCACTCATCCGATGCGTACCGACGGCCTCGTCAGAGGACTGATGAGGTGTGTGTCCGGGTAGTTTTCCGAATGGAGGATTCTGCGGTTGTATGAAAAAGGTGTATAAAGAACGGTTGTTCAGGATAATCACCGGAGCGATTGCGGTCATGGTGGTGACGGCGGGACTTACGTCCTGCGGGCCGGCGGCGGAGGAGACCGAAAAAACAATCGTTGCCGTGACGATTCTCCCTCAGGCGGGCTTCGTCGAGGCAATCGGGGGCGACAAGGTGGAGGTGGTTGTCATGGTACCGCCGGGGGCTTCGCCTCACACGTACGAAGTGACGCCGACGCAGATGGCGCAGCTTTCGAAGGCGAAGGTCTATGCGAAGGTCGGGTCGCCGGTTGAGTTCGAGCTTACCTGGATGGACAAGCTGATTGCGGTGAACGGAGCAATGCTGGTGGTGGACTGCTCGGAGGGAATCGAACTCATCGAATCCGGTGAAGAGCATCATCATGAAGGGGAAGCCGAAGCAGAAGAGCATGAGCATGAGGGGGTTGACCCGCATATCTGGCTTTCGCCGAAAAACGCGATGATAATGGCGCGGCATATCTGCGACGGCTTGAAGCAGGTCGATCCGGCGAATGAAGCGTTTTACGAAGAAAATTATACGGCGTATGCCGGAGAGCTTACCGAGCTTGACAGCGAACTGGCTGCCGAACTGAGCGGGCTGGCGAACCGGAAATTCATCGTGGTTCACCCGTCGTTCGGGTATTTTGCCCGGGAGTATGACCTGGAGCAAATCGGCATCGAACAGAGCGGGAAAGAAGCGGAAGCCGATTACCTGGTACGGCTCATCACGGAAGCGAAGGAATACGGTATCAGGGTGGTGTTCGTTTCGCCCCAGTTCAGCCGGCAGAGCGCGGATTCGATAGCCCGGGAAATCGGGGGGGAAGTTGTCATCATCGACCCGCTCGGCAAGGATGTACCGGAGAACCTGAGAAATATCAAAGAGGCCGTGAAACAGGCACTGGAGCACAATGGATAACAGCACAGTTATCAATGTACGGGATGTCAGCGTCAGCTACGGTGACAACACCGTGCTGGAGAATATCAGCCTTTCCGTTGCCCGGAACGATTTCATGGGAATAATCGGGCCGAACGGCGGGGGAAAGAGCACGCTGCTGAAGGTGATGCTCGGCCTGGTGAAACCGGATTCAGGCGACGTCAGCATTTTCGGACAGCCGCCGAACCAGGTGAGGCACCGGCTGGGATACGTTTCCCAGCGGCCGGCGTTCGACCGTGATTTCCCGGCCCGCGTCCTCGATGTGGTGCTGATGGGGCGGTATGTCAAGGTGGGGCTGGGGCGCCGGTACCACCGTGAAGACCGGGAGGCGGCAGAGAAAGCCCTGGCGAGGGTCGGTATGGCGGATGCGGGGAAGCGGCAGATAGGGGTACTTTCCGGCGGGCAGCAGCAGCGGGTTTTCGTTGCCCGGGCGCTCGTTTCCGAGCCGGAGATACTGCTCCTCGATGAGCCGACGGCGAGTATCGACCCGACGTTACAGAGCGAGTTCTACGAACTGCTCAACGAACTGAAAACGAACCTGACAATCGTCATGGTTTCCCACGACATCGGGGCGGTGTCAGTCTACGTGGACAGCATTGCCTGCCTGAACCGGCAGCTATACTATCACGGGACGGAGGAATTGACGCCGGAGATTCTCGAGGCGACGTATAACTGTCCGATTCAACTGATTACCCACGGTACTGTCCCTCACCGTGTATTGAAGGAGCATTAGACCATGCTGGAAGCCCTGCAATTCGAATTCATGCGCAATGCTTTGATGGCCGGCCTGCTGGCGGCGATTGCCTGCGGCATCGTCGGTGTGTACGTGGTGGTGAAGCGAATCGTTTTCATCAGCGGCGGTATCGCCCACACGTCCTTCGGGGGTATCGGCCTCGGGTACTTCCTCGGTATCAACCCGGTCATCGGCGCTCTCATCTTTTCGCTGCTTTCGGGAGCAGCGATTGCCGGTATTACCCGAAAAACGAGGCTGCCGGCAGATACGGCCATCGGCATCCTGTGGGCAATCGGGATGGCGCTGGGTATCATCTTTATCAACCTGACGCCGGGGTACGCGCCGGACCTGATGAGTTACCTGTTCGGGAACATCCTGACGGTGCCGTTCAGCGACATCCTGATGATGGTGGTACTGGACGCGGTGATTGTGGGAATCGTTGTTATTTTTTACAAGGAGTACCTCATCCTGTCTTTCGATGAGGAGTACGCGACGGCAATCGGGATGCCGGTGGAGAAGCTCTACCTGCTCCTGCTCGGGCTGATAGCACTGACGGTGGTTGTCCTCATCCGGGTGGTGGGGATGATCCTGGTGATTGCGCTGCTGACGTTTCCGGCGGCGATGGCGAGGCAGTACACGCACGATATGAAGAAAATGAGGCTGCTTTCGGTTATTTTCGGATTTCTCTTCACTGTCGGAGGGCTGTGGCTTTCGTACGTCATGAGTTTGCCTTCGGGAGCGACCATCATCCTCCTGGGAGGGACGTGCCTGGCGCTGTCCTTCGGGTACTCATGGCTGCGGTCGAGGAGACGGAAAGCGAAGCCGGTGCCGGATTCTCTGACTGAGGCTTAACCGCCTATCTGGCACATGGGGCGGCCTTTGTCGTCCGGCCCGATTTTCCCGTTCAGGTTGTGTTCTTTCCGTTTGAGGTTTACCGCCTGCTGGATAAGTTTCTTCAGCTCTTCGATGCCGACCCCGCTCCTGAGAGCGTCTCTGACATTGAGTTCGTCTTCAGAGAGGAGGCAGGGTCTCAATGCGCCGTCGGAGGTGACGCGGAGGCGGTTGCAGGTGGCGCAGAAGTGCTCCGTGACCGGGGTGATAAAGCCGATAGTGCCGGAGGCTCCCTTGAAACGAAATACCTTGGCGGGACCGTTCCCTTTGAGTTCCCGGTACGGCTCAAGCTGCCCGAGCGTTTCGACTTTTTCCCTGATTTCGGCGGTGGTGACGATACCGGTGACCGGACCGTTGGCGGTGCCGATGGGCATAAATTCGATGTAGCGGACGTTCCAGCCTTCGGTGATGGTTTTCCGGGCGAAATCAACGAACTCGTCGTCATTCACGCCTTTCAGAGCGACAATGTTGATTTTCACCGGCTCGAGGCCGAAACGGTGGGCGGCTTCGATGCCGGCGAGGACGTCGGTGAATTTGTCATGCCTGGTAATCATCTTAAACTTTTCAGCTTTCAGCGTATCGAGGCTGATATTGACCCTCGTCAGTCCGGCGTTTTTCAGGTCTTCGGCCATTCTGGCAAGGATAATGCCGTTGGTGGTGACGGCGATATCATCGATACCTTCGATTTTCGAAAGCATGCCGACGAGACGGGGGAAATGAGGCCGCATGAGCGGCTCGCCGCCGGTCAGACGCACCTTATTGATGCCCATGGCGGCGGCTGCCCTGACCAGTTTTTCTATCTCTTCGTAGGAAAGGATGTCTTCATGTTTCAGAGGCAGCATGCTGCCGGCTGAGCAGTACATGCAGTTGAGGTTACAGTGGTCGGTCACCGATATCC
>CAYSQK010000103.1:0-6709 GCA_964433075.1 uncultured Dehalococcoidales bacterium | reverse complement strand
AAGCGCCGGCAGAATGACTTCGTCAAGCACCGCCACCGCACGGGGAGTGAACTGCGTTCCCCAGTGCCTGTTGTAAACCCAGGCAAACGTATCGTATGCAGAACTGTCGGTTTTCATACCGATTTTCTCACCGGCTTCAGTACGGCAACCAGTCCCGCCGTTACCACCATCGAAGCGGCTCCGGCAATGAACGCCCAGGTATAACTGCCGGTGGAATCATACAGGAACCCGCCCAGGAGCGGACCGACTGCCGCTCCGACACCCCAGCCAATCTCAAGCAGACCGAGCACCGTTCCCAGCCGCTCCAGACCGAAAGTATCCCCGAGAAGCGGGGTGATACCCGCATAAAGCCCTCCGTTACCGAGCCCGTACACCACGGCGAAAATGTAGAATGCCCAGAGATCCTGCGCCCATACCAGCCACACCATCACCAGCGCCTGGATAATCGTGGCAGTTATCGCCACCTTTTTTCTGCCGACCTTGTCCGAAACGACGCCCAGCCCTATCATGCCGACAGCTCTCGAAGCGCCGAACACACCGACGACAATCGCTGCATCGCCGGCAGATATCCCTATATCGGTCGCGTGCGGCACGATATGGGTAACCACCAGCAGCATACAGAACGAAAAGAAGAACCAGATACCGGCTCCCGTCCAGAAACTCCTTGTCCTGACGATGTCCATCAGGCTCAGTGTATTCCCGGCAGCTTGTATTTCTGCCGGTTTTACTGCCGGTATATCTGCTTCTGCCGGTTTCAGCCCGTCAGTCAGCAGGCCGACCTCTGCCGGATTTTTCTTCACCAGCCAGGCGAGCGGGATAACAAGCACCCAAACGATTATTCCCAGTATCAGGTACGCCGGCTTCCAGGTAAACCCCGAGATGAGAAGCGTTGCCAGTGGGACGATGGTAATCGAGCCAAGCCCTTCGCCCGACCCGGCGATACCGGTGGCAAGGCCTCGCTTTTTATCGAACCACCTCGAAATAATGGATATCGAGGCAGCGTAGATAGCACCGAAGCCGATTGACAGCAGAACGCTGTAGGTCAGAAATAGCTGCCAGGCGGCGGTTGTCTGGCTTGTAAGGACGAGACTCAAGCCGGTGAACAGCCCCATCAAGGTCAGGACTATTCTGGGACCGAACCTGTCGATCGCCCAGCCGCCGGCGAAAGCGGTCAGAGGGATAAGAATCCAGGAAACCGATGAAATGGCGGACGTCATTGTCCGTGAGAGGGCAAACTCGGTTTCGATGTGCTTGAAAAAGACGGTAAAGGACGAATTCACGCCCAGAAATACAGCCTGGATGACCAGGAAGACGGCAACGATTATCCAACCGTAGTACGGCCGGGTTTTCAGATTCAAAGTCACACTGCTCCGGATGGTATTACGCAAAAGAAAAGGAGGGGCTTCGGTACCCCTCAGATGATTCTATCACACCCGGTTACCGGACGGTAATCAGATTTATCGTAACTCCCTGCCCTCCGGTACTTTCACCTCAGGCATGTTGGAGTTGGCAGCGATATCAGGGGTCGGCATGACCCGCAGTTCAGGTATCTCCGGATTCGGCATGCCTGAATTCTCGGGGACTTCAGATTCGGGGATAGAGGAACCGGATGAAAAATCGAATTCCCCGAAATCAGGTATACCTTCCGGAAAGACAAATCCCGGCATCTGTGGGACATCTTTCATTTCCTCAAATGCATCGAGCATTTCTGTAAGTTCCGCGTAGGTCAGGTCGCAGGAAAACCGGACCGCAGTATCGACGGCAGTGATTTCGATTCTTTCGGCAAGGTCAGCAGCATCACTCTCTCCAGCCAGGCTGAAGAGGCTCATAACCGCTTTCATTGCTTTCGCTGCTTTATCAGCCGTATCAGTTGCCGGGAATCCGAATCTGTTATCAACCGTTACTTTCTGTGCATCCATCGTTACAACCGTACCGAGCGTTTCTATTTCGCTGAGTACCTGCAGCCCCGGTATCATCATGGCTGTGATGTCAGGTACTTCCGCAGTCGGTTTGTTCGATGCGTCAGGAACAACCATCGCCATTCTCATGACGCCGCTGCCGAGGCTGGTATACATATTTAGTACCTGACCGCTAACCGGCGCCCCATCACCCTGTGCAACATCGAGACAGTTTTTCACCGCTTCCGGTGATCCCATCACCATCACGCTGCCGGTCAGGAAAGCAGCGGCTTTCTCACCATCGGTACTGAGATGGATAGTGAACTCGCCGTACGGCTCCTCATCAAAGGTAAGGCCGGTTGCCCGACTGATATTTTCAATCGTCCGGTCGCCGTCAAGTTTCCCGTTGACAATACCTCCCGCGTACGCCGGCATTCCGTCAGTCGGTACATCACCGTGTGCAGCAAACAACAGGACTTCCGAGATATCATCCATTTCAAGTCCGGAGGTCTCACGGAACTCATCTTTCGCCTGTTCGAACCATTCGACGGTCGCTTCGTTCCCTTTTACGGCGGAGTACACACGCCAGGCACGTACGATGTCGTTAACCTGTATTTCGGCAACCATACTTACCCCGTCCGGTACCAGTTCAATCAGCTTGCGGCTGTTGTTGCAGCCGGCAACCGGCAGTACTACAAGGCATGTAAGCACGACTGCGGTAATTTTTCGTACGATATTCACGGTATTCCTCCGATACTGACTGTCTCTGTAGTATATAACGAAAGAAACTCGGAAAAAGTCAGGGTATTATTCATTCTCTTCGTTCAGTAACTTCTCGCCGTACTCGAGCAGGACCGCCGCCCGTTCGGGCTCGTAATTGACTTCGAGGTACGTTTTCAGGGCTTCGAGCGGTGCGATTTCCTCAACGGTTGCCTGTCCCAGCCTGATACGGGTCTCCCGCTCGACATCTTTGGCAACCGTCGCGTAATAGGCTTCCTTGAGAGCGTCATGGATTTCCGCGTCCCGAAGCTGCCCTTCGAGTTCTTCGGTCATGGTAATCTGAAGCCTGACGACAGCACTATCGACTTCGTTGTTGTATTTCCTGATTTCCTTCAGTACCGTGCCGGTAGGGTCGAGGTCATCAGGTTCGATGTCTACCGCGATAGTTTTAAAGTGGCGCACCTTCACCGGCTCGAACCGGTACGAGACCTGCTTGCCGAGCACTCCTGGTTCGATATCCACCACATAGAACCCTTTGTCGTCTTTCTCCTCGCCGAAATCCACCCGTTCAAGACTGCCGGAATAGATGACCGGCGGATGCTCGTTCAGTACCTGGTGCTTATGTATATGGCCGAGCGCCACGTAATCGAACGCCGGATTAGCAATATTGCTTATCAGCAGGAAATGCTCCTGACCGATAGCCATCAGGCGCTCCGAGCCGACCTGGGCACTGGCAACGCCGACATGAGCCGCCAGTACCGAAGGAAGTGCCGGGTCAAGCTCGGCAGCCTGGGTATTGACGATATTGGACAACGCCTGCTGCATCCGTTCGTTTATCTGCTGAAAATCAAGGTCTTTCGTGTCTTCCCGGCTCAACAGCGCGTTCCGCCGCAGCCACGGCAGCGCCGCAACCTGAATAGGACCGCTTTTCGTTTCGATACGGTGGACGCCGGGCCGATTTGCCACGTAGACATTTTTCACTGCCAGGGTATCGAAAATCTCGATTGCCGTCGCCTTACCGACGGCGTTGGGCAGGTCATGGTTCCCCGTCACCATGAAAAGCGGGATACCGGCATTCACCAGCCTGTGGATACGGCGGGCAAACTCGCGCTGCTGGGTTTGACTCGGTTCGCGCGTTTTATAGGCATCGCCGGCGAATATAACGATATCAGCATTGTTATCGATTGCGTAATCAAAAACCTGGTCGAGCGCCGCCAGAAAGTCCATAAGACGGGACGACACTCCCGTCACCGGGTCAATGGTTCCGTAATTCTCAACACCGAGATGCAAATCAGCAAAATGGATAATTTTCATTTTATCTTCCGGACATCAATCAATCTTACTATTACTTCTTATCGATGGACAAGCTGATATCTGACGGTTGTCGTTCCGCACTGTAAAAGTATTCTTCCTGACCAGTTATAGAAAAACCGTGCCTCAGGTATAGTGATTTTACCGGATTATTGGTGAGAAATTTCAGCCGAACGGTCTTTGATTCTCTGTCCGCCTTGTCAAGGATATTCTTCAGCAGAAAAGAACCGATGCCTTTATTCTCAAAATCAGGCATGATAAAGAACTGCCGAATCAGAATACCGGTTTCATCTTCTGTTATCGATAACGTTCCGATTGGTTTACCCTGATATTCTATTACGTCGCGCGGTATCTGACTCCACTCTCTGTGAAAAAAATCACGCTGGATAGTCTCTTCCCATCCCCAAAGCTGAGTAATATACTCACCTTCAGCTTCTTTCTTTACCAGATAACTGAATTCATATGCATTCTCAGATGCCGGAACCAGTTGTATCGCTGAGAAATCAATCATTCTACCAGCCGTAAAACCTCATCGAGGGTCGATATCGTTTTACCCTTCCATCCTTTCTCTTTATCGACAAAGTGCGTATCCGCGGTCTCGCCCGGGTCTTTTATCATGACCGGGTGCATGCCGACAAACGCGGCGCCGGTCAGTTCGTTGCTTGAGCCATCGCCGACGTACAGGCAGTCTTCCGGCTTCACGCCGAGCTTCTCACAGGCATAGAGATAAATCCTCGGGTCAGGCTTTTTCAGTGAAACGACGCAGGAAAATACTGTTATGTCAAATATATTCCTGAAAGCAGTCTCCGGCCAGACTTCCGGTGTCTCCGGCGAGCAGTCCGAAATGAGACCGATCCTGTACCCTCTAGTTTTAAGTTCCCGGATAGTCGGCAGTGTCACTGGCCGCGGTACCAGCACTCTCCGTGAATAATCCAGCCGGATATCGGAAGCTTTATTCACCTGTTCATCGGTGGGTGTAATCCCGATTTGTCCGCAGATATACCGGATGCTCTCGAAATGCGTTTTATGCGAGCCGTTGGTGCGCAGGTAAAACGTATCCCGCCACAAGTTGCTGAACTCATCTACAGGAGCATTGAGGGCTGACGACATCTCTCTGAGTACCCGGGCGTATTCCGAATCCGTGAAATTATCTATCAATGTTCCAAACAGGTCGAATATCACCGCGCTATATTTCACTTTCTATGCCCCTTCCAGCAGATTCTTAATTTCGCTCAATGAGCTGATTACCGGTCCTTTCCAGTCTTCCCTGATGGGCGCGTGGTCAATTTCCTCAGGTAGGTAAATCTGAACAGCCTGCATTCCCAGGCTTGCCGCATTGGCAAGTTCATTCCTCATACCGTCGGCAATGTACATGCATTTGTCAGGAGATACTGCCAGCTTATCGAGTGCAGTATGAAATATCCGGATATCCGACTTAACTTTTTTCTCGTAACAGGAGAAGACCGTCACATCTATCAATGAAGCAAACGGAGTCGAATCCCATAATGCGGGAATATCGGTAAAGCAATCGCTTATCAATCCTGTCTGGTAATGCATGGATTTCAGCCAGGAAAGCAGTTCAACCGCATCATTTCTCACACCCGCTACCAGCCTGCGTGAAACATCGACCATTATATCCGAAGCACCGTGAAGTTTATCTTCAGGAGTTTGATAGCCGATTTCCGAGCAGGTATACCGGATATATTCGTTGTAATTGGCAAAATCACCTGTACCGAGCCGTGAACTCTCAGCAAACCACTGCCGGGTGAATTCGTCAACCGGAGCAGAAAGATGCTCCGCAATCCGAAGCGCCGCTTCTTCATAGGCACCCCAGCCTACATTCCGCACCAGCGTCCCGCCAAGATCGAAAATCACCGCTTTATATTTCATTATCCCATTATCTCCCGATATCTACTCCCAGTATTGTGGCGACTTCAGTCAGACTGGTTACTTCGTAATCCGGTGTGATGTCTACCGTCCAGTTCTTTCCCCTTCTGTTAACCCAGCAGGTAGTTATTCCAGCTTCTTTCGCCCCGGCTATATCCGATACTGAATCGCCTACATGGATAATTTTCTCTGGCTCCACTCCGTAATGACCGATAACTTCAGAAAAAAACCGGCCATCCCTGCTGGTTTTATAAGAGCCTATTTTCTCGGAGATAAATACCTTGTCGAAGGGGTAAATATATCTCAATTGCCCCAGCATGTCTTCATCGGTATCGCTTGACAGGCATACCGTATACTTTTTACCGACTGCTTCAAGAAATGGTAGTGTGTCTTCGAAAAGTTCACTGGAAGAGTGATGTAAGGCTAGCACCTCTGCTGCTTTTTGCAGATTGTAATCGAGTCCTATTTCTGCAAACAATTTCCTGTAGCTGTCCTCGAACATCGCCCGTGGCGATATATACTGTCTCTGCTGTATTACTTTTTCCTCGTAACACCGAAATACGTAATCTGAAGCCTTGAACCAGTATTCGTCGGCAAGTTCATCGGTATATTTTTCTTTCAGAAATTCTCTCCATACAGAATGTCTCACGGTGGCAAGGTTCACCAGTGTCCCGAACATATCAATGCTGACAATACTGAATCTATTCATTTTACTATTCCCATGATTTCTTTGAGTGATGTGATAACCTTTCCATCCCATTCCTGCCGGTTGACCATGGCATCTGCCGGTTCATCATCATTTTGAATCATCACCGGGAGAATACCGATTTCTCTCGCGCCGGTCAGTTCGTTACTATCTCCATCTCCTACGAATATACAGTCCCCCGGTTTCT
>CAYSQK010000102.1:0-6728 GCA_964433075.1 uncultured Dehalococcoidales bacterium | reverse complement strand
ATCAGGTCAATCAGGTATCCAGAGGCCGGGCTAAACCGGTTGCTGCAGAACAGACCAGTATGCCTCTCCTCAACCCGAAATATACATTCGAATCGTTTATCACCGGGAGCTGTAACCAGCTTGCCTTTACGGCTGCGCTGGCAATAACCCGGAACCCGGGAACCAGCTACAATCCGCTTTTTATCTACGGTGGTTCCGGTCTTGGGAAAACCCATCTGCTGCACGCAATCGGTCATAAAGCGATGGAAAATAACATGAAGGTGATGTATGTCCGGGCGGAAGAGTATACCAATCAACTGATGCAGGCGTTCAAGGAAAAAAAGGCCGACGAATTCAGAAACCGATACCGAAGCGTCGATATGCTGCTTCTGGACGATGTCCAGTTCTTCAGCGGAAAGACGCAGACGGAAGAAAACTTCTTCCATACCTTCGACGAGCTGCACAGCGGCAATCACCAGATTGCCATTACCTGCGACCAGCCGCCAAAGGCGCTCCCGTCATTCCAGAACCGGCTGCGTTCTCGATTCGAAGGCGGTCTTATCACTGATTTACAGGAACCGGATTTCGATACACGCCTGGCTATTCTGAAAGCCAAAGCAATACAGAAAGAAATCAATATCTCACTGGATGTTCTCGAGATGATAGCTCTCCAGATGAAACAAAGTATCCGTGCCCTGGAAGGATCATTGAACAGGATTGCCGCCTACTCACAGCTTGTCAGGTCGATGATAACACCGGAACTGGCGGTACATGCACTGAAAGACCTTGCCGGGAATGATTGCCCGCCAACCCCGGTGACACCGGCAGTTATCCTTGAAGCCGTTATCGAAAGTTTCCAGTTGACTCCTTCGGATTTGCGGGGGCGAAAGAGGGATGAAATGACGGCTCTGGCCCGCCAGGTTGCAATGTACCTGATGCGTCAGGAAACAGAATGTTCTTTATCGGAAATCGGACGGGAACTCGGCGGTAGAACGCCGGCAACGGTAAGCCATGCTTATCAAAAAATTGCCGATGATA
This sequence comes from uncultured Dehalococcoidales bacterium, assembly GCA_964433075.1. Lineage (GTDB taxonomy): Bacteria > Chloroflexota > Dehalococcoidia > Dehalococcoidales > UBA2162 > MGML01. The sequence goes on along the minus strand of CAYSQK010000102.1, from coordinate 5,711 downwards.
TAAACAATGACCCTGCACTGAAACGAAAAGTATTCGATATCCAGAGACAAATTCAAAAAAGCGCCGCTGGTTCCCGCTAGCCGGCGCTCTCTTTTTTCAACATTACCGGTATTTTTTTAATAAGTGTCTCCTGTTTTTGATAAGTCCTTCCGCTTCCATGCCTGAAACCACCTGTCGGCGATTCCTCTGAACGGTAATGTAAACGCTGTTGAATTCATGTTACTATTATTACTGATATTCTTCTCTTACCCCTTAAAGAAATAGAAATAAAGAGAAAAGACAAAGGATAAACAATATTGTACGACAGGGTTGAAATAAACGTCAGAGCCGGTAAAGGGGGAGATGGAGCAGTTAGTTTCAGAAGAGAGAAGTTCGTGCCCTACGGCGGTCCTGATGGAGGAGATGGTGGTAACGGCGGTAACGTTGTGATTCAGGCTGATTCAGGTATAACGGATTTGAAGATGTTTCGCCCTCACAAGGTATACAAGGCTGAAAATGGTGAAAACGGACGGGGACAGAGGAAGCATGGGAAACAGGGGAAAAACCTTATCCTGCTTGTACCTGCCGGTACCATAGCAATCGGTATCGGAGGAACGGCTGATGAAATGCTGGTGGCTGATTGTGAAAGTCATGGTGTAGAAGCGGTTGTTGCCAGAGGTGGAAGGGGTGGCCCGGGAAACGTTCATTTTGCCACATCGACCAATCAGACCCCTCGAATTGCCCGGAAAGGTGAAGAAGGGGAAGAACGTACTCTGGTTCTTGAGATGAGGCTGATAGCCGATGCAGGCATAATTGGGTTCCCTAATGCAGGTAAGTCGACCCTTCTGTCAAAGATAACCGCAGCGGTCCCTAAAATTGCCAGCTATCCTTTTACCACACTGGAACCGATTCCGGGTGTCGTCAGGCAGGGGCAGCGTGAATTTGTTATTGCCGAGATACCGGGTCTAATCGAAGGTGCACATCTTGGAAAAGGGCTTGGTCATGATTTTCTCAGGCATATTGTCCGTACCAGAGTGCTGGTCCATCTTATTGACGGTTCATCATCGGCTCCGGTTGAAGATATGCTGAGGGTTAACAACGAATTAAGCCTGTACGACCCTGATTTGGCCAGGAAACCGCAGATTGTAGCGGTGAATAAAATAGATATACCGGGGATGGAAGAATTGCTCCCCGATATCAGAGAAGAATTCCGGAATGCCGGTATTGACGTACTCTTTATATCAGCTGAGACGGGGAAAGGTATTCAGGCGTTGACTGATGAAATACTTAAGCTCCTCGAAACCGTCGGGAAATCGGTTCCAACAGGGCTGAAACTACCGGCAACGGTGTTCAGACCTCAACCGGTGAAAACGGATGTTACTGTCACCAGAGAAGGAGACGTTTACGTTCTGCATGCTCCTGCTCTCGAACGGTACATCACCGGAGATGACGTTTCCGGGTACGAAATACGCAGGCAACTGCAGAAACCCATGGAACGATACGGCGTCATTGATTTACTTGAAAAAGCCGGTATCGAATCGGGCGACACGGTTCGGTGCGGTGACTATGAGTGGGAATGGTAACCTCACTGCTCCAGGAGTAACAATAGCGTGAAAACAGGAATACTGGGCGGGACGTTCGACCCTGTTCACAACGGGCATATCCTCATTGCCGGAGAAACCTTCCGGCAGTTGAAACTGGATAACATGCTTTTCATACCGGCAGCCTGTTCTCCCTTTAAAACCGAAACCTGTGAGACACCGGCGGAGCACCGTTTTAAAATGGTCGAACTGGCTGTCGAAGGTGTTGCCGGATTCTCCGCATCGAGAATCGAACTGGATCGTCCGGGTATTTCGTATACCATCGATACTCTGGAAGCGCTGCAGGGAAAGAAGGCTCAACCGGATGATCTCTACTTTATAACCGGACTCGACAGCCTGAGAACACTCTCCGAATGGAAAGATGCCGGTCGTATTATCACACTCAGCCGTCTCGTCACCGTGTGCCGGCCGGGGTATGATGTTCGGGACATCGACGTTCTGGAACAGCGGCTGCCCGGACTCAGGGAACGTCTTATACTGCTGAAGGGCCCTCTCGTGGATATCAGCAGCACCGATATTCGCCGAAGGATATCGGCAGGTGAATCGATTCATGGCCTGGTTCCGGAGCGGGTTGAAGCGTACATACTGGAACATCAGCTGTACAGAAAAGGCAAGTAATATTGATTTCGGTTGAAGGAGGTAATCATGAAAGTCACCGGCGTTGTCGGGAGCCCGAGGAAAAATGGTAATACCCAAATAATTACCGAGCATGCTCTGAGAGCTGTCGCCGAAGAAGGGATTGAAACGGAAGTGATTACCCTCTCAGGCAAAGATATCAGGCACTGTGACGGATGCCAGATATGTCACGGCACAGAAGAACGATGCCGTATCGAAGACGACTTGATGCCTGTGTACGAAAAATTGAAGGTTTCGGACGGAATTATCCTTGCGTCACCGGTGTACTACGGTTCGGCGACGTCATTGATGAAAGCGCTGATGGACAGGGTTGGGTATATCGGCGGTCAGCGCCGGGTCTTTGCCGGGAAAGTCGGCGGACCCCTCGTGGTAGCTCGTCGTGCCGGTCATAATTTTACCCATGCTCAAATGGAGTTCTGGTTTCATATCCTGGGGTTTACCATGCCGGGGTCGACCTACTGGAATATTGCCTTTGGCCGGGAAAAGGGAGAGGTGACCGGTGATGAGGAAGGCATGGCTACCGCCTGGAATTTCGGCAAGAACATGGCGTATCTGGTGAAAAAACTGAATAAATAGACCGGACACTGCTCCATAATTGATAAACTGTGGAAAAAGTATTGCGCAAGAATATTATTTCTTGCGCAATTTATTGTTACTTAAACGATTTTAAATATCCAGGTTCTGAACACTCGTGGCGCGAGCCTGGATGAAGGCTTTCCTCGGCGGAACCTCTTCACCCATCAGCATATTGAAAACGTGGTCGGCGTCGACGGCGTCATCGATGTTGACCGTCAGTAAAGTCCTGGTGGCCGGATTCATCGTTGTTTCCCAGAGCTGTTCTGCGCTCATTTCACCAAGACCCTTGTAACGCTGGATATCAACGTTCTTAGCGCCTTTGAATTCTTCTTTAAGGACGGTGTCCCGTTCCTGTTCGGAGTAAACCCAGCGTTCTGTTTTCCCGTGCTTGATTCTGAACAGAGGAGGCTGGGCGATGTAGAGGTGTTCAGCGTGAATCAGGTCTATCATATGCCTGAAGAAGAAGGTCAGGAGCAGGGTACGGATATGGGCGCCGTCGACATCAGCATCGGTCATCAGAATAACTCTGTGAAAGCGGAGTCGGGAAAGGTCCATCTCGTCATCGATGCCTGCACCGAGAGCGGTGATGATGGCACGGATTTCCTGATGAGCGAGCATTTTATCTGCCGGCGCTTTTTCGACGTTCAGGATTTTACCGCGGAGGGGCAGGATCGCCTGAAAACGGGGATTTCTCCCTTGCTTCGCCGAACCGCCTGCCGAATCACCCTCGACTAAGTATAACTCACAATTGGTCGGATCTTTTTCCGAACACATGGCCAGCTTGCCGGGAAGCGTCGAGGAGAGGAGCCCTGTCTTTTTCACGATAAGGTCTCGGGCTTTACGGGCTGCTTCTCGCGCCTTGGCGGCAAGAATACACTTTTCCATTATCTTTTTCACGTCATCGGGGTGTTCTTCGAAGTAGAGGGACAAACCTTCACCGACAACGCTTTCGACGATGCCTTTGGTCTCAGGATTGCCGAGTTTACCCTTGGTCTGCCCTTCGAACTGAGGTTCTCCAAGCTTGACACTGATGATGGCCGCGAGGCCTTCTCGAACGTCCTCACCGGAAAGGTTAGGCTCTTCATCCTTGAGGAATTTACCCTTTCGGGCGTAGTCGTTTAAAACCCGGGTTAAAGCCGTACGGAAACCGGTTAGGTGACTGCCTCCGTCGGCGGTGTTGACGCAGTTGGCAAAGCTGAGAACGGTTTCATTGAATCCGTCGTTATATTGAATGGATACTTCAACGATGGTGTGATTTAACATCTTGTGGATGTAAATCGGCTGACGATGCCGGACTTCCCGACCGCGATTCAGATGGCGGACAAAACTGCTGATGCCGCCTTCGAAGTAGAAGGTTCTCTCGTCATCAATCCGTTTGTCAATCAGCTTGATTTCCAGTCCTTTGTTCAGGTAAGCCATTTCCCGGAAACGTTCCGTTAAAGTGGTGAAATTGAAACTGGTGACACTGAATATTGCCGGATCGGCTTTGAATTGGGTAATCGAACCTGTTCCGACGGATTCGCCGACGACCGACAGCGTGGCCTGAGGGATACCCTGTTTGTACTCCTGCCGGTAGAGCTTCCCGCCGTTTTTCACACTGACCGTACACCATTCCGAGAGGGCGTTGACGACCGAAGCGCCGACACCATGCAGACCGCCGGAAACCTGATAGGCGCCGGTCGAAAATTTACCGCCGGCGTGAAGGACGGTCATGACCGTTTCCAGAGCGGAGATTTTCGTAACAGGGTGTACATCAATTGGTATACCACGCCCGTTATCTTCTACCGTTATCGATTCGTCTTCATTGATGATGACGAGAATCTTATCGCAGAACCCTGCCATGGCTTCATCGACACTGTTGTAAACGATTTCGTATACCAGATGATGAAGTCCGTTGATGTCAGTGCTGCCGATATACATGCCGGGACGTTTCCGTACCGCTTCACGACCTCCGAGAACCTGAATATCTTCAGCGGTGTACTTTGCTGAACCTTTCAGGTTTTCTTCGTTATTGATATCGGGTGTGTCGGTCATAGGACATTCCTCGCTGTGATTATTCTTTCCAGTCTGAAGTGGCAGAAGTCAGTTGAGCAGCAGGGTTTACAAGATGGTGAAAGACCTGCAGAAGCGTTTACCAGGACTCTTTTTTTATATAGGGAAAACAAAACCACCATCGCAAGTTATTATATCATGAAACGAGCGTATAGTGAAGTTTTCAACGCTTTTTCCATCGTGAAGCAACCATTCCGATGTTGACAAAGGAAGCAGGCCTGTTCATACTATGAAAGTTGCGTTTATCGGGAGTGCGGTAATATGAAATACATGGATGTAATACGGAAAAGAAGGTCAATCAGGAAATTTAAACCGGACCCTGTGCCCGGGGAAGTGCTGGATGATATTCTTGAAAGCGCCAGGCTGGCACCTTCAGGACGGAACCGACAGCCATGGGTGTTCGGCGTGGTAACCGACAAAGAGGAAATACGGGCGTTATCTGCTGCCGCAGGGAATCAGACATGGATTGCAACTGCGCCGCTGGTGATAGCGGTGTGCGCTGAACTCGGAGGAGATTTGAAGGATGTTCCGGAGAATGACTTCGGTCTGAAAGTATACAAAAACTGGTATACACCGGAACTGGTACGGTATCTCCAGGAATTTCCTGACCAGCGGTCGGTTACCCTGCTTTTCTCGAGCGGCCAGATACGGGTACCTGCCGAGCATATCTGTCTGACGGCGGCGAGTTACGGGCTCGGTTCGTGCTGGATAGGAAATCTCGACATACATAAAACATCGAATATCCTTGGACTTCCTGATAATTACTGCTGTTTTTTCCTGATACCTGTCGGGTATCCTGATATGGAACCACCGGAAATTAGATCGGAAGAGCACACGTCTGAACTCCAGTCACGAGATTCCATCTCG
>CAYSQK010000101.1:0-6830 GCA_964433075.1 uncultured Dehalococcoidales bacterium | reverse complement strand
TCGTTCGTGAAGAACAGATTCTTCAGTACAAAGGCAAAAAACTGCCTGACGACCTGCTGATACAGGCAAAGAAAGACGGCTTTGCTGATAAATATATCTCGAAATTGACTGGCGTAACGGAAAAGGATATTCGCCTCCGGAGACAATCGCTCGGTATTGTTGAAGGGTGGGAACCTGTCCCGGTCAGCGGTGTGGAAAATGCCGCCTATTACTACTCGACCTATAACGCACCTGACAAAAGCACCGCAAGCAGCCGCCGAAAGGTCATGGTACTCGGCGGCGGGCCGAACAGAATCGGGCAGGGTATCGAGTTCGACTACTGCTGCGTCCATGCTGCCCTCACTCTGCGCGAAGAAGGGTATGAAACCATCATCGTCAACTGCAACCCTGAGACAGTCTCGACAGACTACGATACATCGGACAAACTGTACTTCGAACCGCTCACCGTCGAAGATGTCCTCAGCATTTACGAAAAAGAAAAACCGGAAGGGGTCATCGTCCAGTTTGGCGGACAGACGCCTTTGAATATCGCTGCCGAACTCGCCCAGGAAGGGGTGAATATCCTCGGCACGTCCCCGGATACGATTGACCTGGCGGAAGACCGCGACCGTTTCCGCCTGATGATGGATAAACTGGGTATACCCATGTCTGAATCCGGCATGGCAACCAACCTCGATGAAGCGAACAAGATCGCCGACAGGATTGGATTCCCGTTGATGGTACGTCCGTCTTACGTTCTCGGAGGACGGGGTATGGAAGTCGTCTACGACAAGGAAATGCTGTCGGGCTACATGGCAGCAGCCGTGGATGTCACACCCGATAGACCGATTCTCATCGACAAATTTCTTGAAAATGCCACCGAAACCGAAGCTGATGCTATTTCCGATGGTAAAGATGTGTACGTTCCGGCAGTCATGGAGCACATCGAACTGGCCGGTATTCATTCGGGTGATTCAGCCTGTGTCATTCCTCCGGCAAGTCTTTCTCAAAAACATATTGCGACGATTAATGAATATACTCGAAAACTCGCCAGAGAAATGAATGTCGTCGGTCTGATGAACATGCAGTACGCTATTTGTAATGATACCGTGTACGTTCTGGAAGCAAATCCCCGGGCTTCGAGAACCGTGCCGCTTGTTTCGAAAGTATGTAATGTATCGATGGCGAAAATCGCCACCCGCCTCATGCTTGGGAAAAAGCTGAGCGATATCGGACTCAAAGATAGGAAGATTCCTCACTTCGGCGTCAAGGAAGCGGTCTTTCCGTTCAACATGTTCCCGGAAGTCGACCCCTTGCTTGGGCCGGAAATGCGCTCGACCGGTGAAGTTCTGGGAATCGCCCCGACGTTCGGTCAGGCTTTCTTTAAAGCTGAAGTCGCCGCCCAGCAGGTGCTGCCCCTTGAAGGGACGGTACTGATAACGGTTTCCCCGCTCGACAGGAAAGACGTCGTCAAGGTGGCCGGAGAATTTACCGCAATGGGATTCAAAATAAAGGCAACCGAAGGTACCCGGGAATTCCTTTCTCAGAACGGCATAGAATCTGAACTGATTTTGAAACTCCAGGAGGGTCGGCCGAATATCGTCGATGCCATCATGAATGGAGAGATTCAACTGGTTATCAATACGCCGAGCGGTAAACTCAGCCAGGATGATGACTCCTATATCAGAAAAGCCGCCATCAAGTACAAGGTTTCCTACATCACTACCCTGGCCGCCGCCATGGCCTCTGCCCGGGGAATTAAGGAATACCGTCAGGGAAAATCAGGAGTGAAATCACTCCAGGAATATCACGCTGATATCAAGTAGAAAAACCAGGGGCTGTGAAATCACAGCCCCTGGTTCGTATTCCCTGATTTTATGCGGGCTTTCTCGCCATATCCTGCCTTAGACGGTTGACCTCGTCGATAAATGCTTCCCCAAGGTAGTACGTCAATTCCTCCCTTTGCGAATCCAGCACCGGCGTTCCGATATGCCGGCAGGGCAATTCCTCGAGAAACTCGCTGATATAAAGTGTCGTACCATCCCAGGTGACCGGAAAGAGGAAGCACACCAGCGGTTTTATCGTATGCGGGTCAAATCCTTTCTCGAGCGCCAGCCGGTGAAGGCGGCAGCCCCGGGCTTCGTTATCATGAAAAATACAACTTCCGTTGACGACCCGGGTTCGCTTGATGATATCTGCAAGGTAGCCGTCCCTCGGCTCTACATCATCGATAAACCACTCAGAAGCCGGCAGAGGCGTTTGTCGCTCAAGCTCGTCTTTGAACACCAGGATTCGGTCGATTTCCTGGAGAGTAACCGGGCAGCCGTAACTGCAGCAGTCGTCATGGCATAACGGGCATTCGAAACAGCGGGAAAAATAACACTCGGTCAATACGCGTTCGTCAATACGGTCAATGGTGAGGACGGTGGTGGGGCACGAAAGCTGAATCATATCCTGCACTCCTTAAAAGGGCACAAAACATTTAATTAACATAATTATATATCCGGGAATCGAAGGTAATATTAGGTGTTTTCACTTGACGATTATAAGCATTATTCCGTAATATTTGACATAATAGAATGGTATGTATAGAACCATGGCAATTGAAAGCAGTCTTATTACTTTACTTTACAGTCTCCAGAACCTATACTTTCGTTATTCGTTCTGTTTCACACTCATGAAGAGAACGGCAATACAAAATCTGGAGGAAAAAGTCACATGGCTGAAAGTAAATACAGTAAATACGTTCAAAAAGAATGGATGACCTGGTCGGTCTTTAAAGAAGTCCCGGCGCCGCAGTTCCTGATTGCCGGAAGACGTCACCTCGACAATTATCCCTTCTCGATGGGTTTCTCGCTCCTCACCGAACCGTTTCTCATGGTAAACAAATCTCATTCGCATGACTATGACCAGCTCATCGCTTTCTACGGCGGTGATAACCATGACATACGGAAATTCGGCGGCGTCATCGAATTCGGCCTTGGTGAAGAAGAGGAAATCCAGGTCATTACCGAATCCACCTTCATCTGGATTCCCAAAGGCCTGCCCCATGGACCGCTGAACGTAAAAGAAATCAACCAGCCCGTCTGCTTCATCGACATCACCTTTGATACGGATGCAGGAGGCGCCGGCGGCAAAGAATTGTTCAAGTAACATCGCCAGGCAGTTCCAGTATGGCATATCAACGAAAACACGCCGATAGGTACCTGCATTCTGCTGTTCCGCTTATTGAGGATTCAGCGGCGCGCAGTTCGGTGATTAAATATACCATCGCCGGCGTTGTTGGTTTACCTCTGGTCATCGGTTGTATCCTGCTGCCGTTCGACATTATTGCGGCAGCCGTAATGGCTGCCGCAGCACTGATTGATGCTGCTGTCATGCACGCAGTCATACCAAAACGTTTCCAGATATTTGAAAATAGACTGAGAATTATCCTCGGACGCCCCTTTTCCATGACCGTTTTCTTTAACGATATCGAATCAATTCAACAGGCTGAAAAAGACACCGCCTGGGCTTACACAGGCATCCGCTTCGTCACCTCATCGAAATTTGTCATTGAGATTAAACGAAAGAGCGGACTGGGTATCATCTTTTCACCCTCCGGTGGCGAGGACTTCCTCGACGAACTCATTCGGACGAAAATTGACTATCGCGAACCGGATTTTTCGGTGTTTTTAAAAAAGTAGCTATTATTACTGTTTTTGTAGATATATTTACTCGTTTAGTATATACTAGTCACAGAAGTATATATACAGGAGGCTCCTATGGCTACATCAACGGTTTCTGAGAAGGGGTGGATAGTCATACCCGGAAATCTGAGAAAACGGTACGGTCTGAAAAAGGGTGACAAAGTCCATATCATCGATTACGGCGGGGTCATCTCAATCATTCCGGTCTCCGATTCAGCAATTAACGACTTGTACGGTTCGCTGAAAGGGAAAACCTCTCTCGTTCAAGAACTACTGAAATCGAGACGTCAGGACGCCGAACGTGACCGTTAAAGAGACTTACGTTCTGGACAGTTACGCTGTTATTGCCTATTTTGAAGCTGAATCTGGAGGCAGCAGGGTAAAAGAACTGCTCGAGTCCTCAGACAGTAATAATCCTCATTGTTTCATGTGCGTGGTCAACCTGGGAGAGGTTTTATACATCGTTGAACGTGAGAAAAGCCTTTTTCATGCCCAGCAGGTCGCCTCCAATATCAATGACCTTCCACTCGAAATTATCGATGCTGACCGGTCTCTTACCCTGGCCGCGGCTCACCTGAAAGCCCGTTTCCCGGTAGCCTATGCCGATTGTTTTGCAGCCGCTCTCGCCCGAACAAAAAACGCTGTTCTCGTTACCGGTGACCCCGAATTCAGAAAAATCGAGGCAGACTGCGGTTTACGTATAGAATGGTTAGTATCTCAGTGAGTATAAGGTTGAAACATATTCATGTGACATACCGAACAGCCTGCCCTCGAGCCAGGGTACGATATCGGTATCTGTGCTTTTTTCAACAATCCTGATGCGACTGATGCCCGGGTATGTATTGCTTAATCCGGCATGAGGAGTATTCGGATTCGGTTACATCTCTCCTCACCCGGCTGTCACTTGATTTCTTCTGATTATCTGTTCCGGATTCTGTCTTTCTTAATTTTTTGACGGGTACTATATCCTTACGGTAAGGTAAAATCAGGAGAATATTCACCTGATATGACGGGAGGGCAAAATGAAATGTATCCGGGTACTCTCGGTTCTTCTGGCTTCGGTTCTGTTTCTGAGCATGTTGACCGGTTGTGAGGAAATCGAAAAGTTAGCTGACGAATTCGATATCGAAAGTATTACCTCCGGAGAAAAAACGGCTGATACCGATACTTCCGGAGGCACTTCTCAGTCCGGCAGTGAAAGTCTTCCCGGTACGAATACACCATCGGGAAGACCGTGGGAATCAATCGACTGTTCACTGTCCACTCTTCCTGACCCTCCCGGTGATTCGGGCGGAATGACCGGATGGGCTTTGATGGATAACCCTGCCCCGGATGCCAGGTATGATAAAGCCCTCCGCCTCGTTCAGGGGACATCAGCCCATATTTTTGCGCTCGGCGACGCAGGAACACTCCTGAGACTTGATTCGACACCCGACCGCTGGACCCTCCTCGAAACTCCTTCCGAAAACAACCTCAGAGACATGGCGGCGACGGGAGGATGGTATTCAATGATTGTCGGTGACCGGGGCACTGTCATGCGGTACGACCTTACTATCGGAGAAGTGAAAGACTTCGAGGGGCCTTTCGATGAATGGGAGGAATCAGACCGCCCTGACCTGTATGCAGTCTGGGGAGAAAGTTCAGAAAACTTCTATATCATCGGTGACGGAGTCTTTTATCATTATGCCAGACGAAAATCATCTGACCCGGATTACGACCCCACCCATCCTGAACCGGTCTGGCAGCGGCTGACTCCGCCGGTTGAACCGACGAAATACAGCCCCTATACACCGAGAATTTCGGATATCTGGTTCTTGAACACGAACTGCGTCGTCCTTCTGATACATGACCCCACAGGGCGTTACTACACAACGAAATGGGACGGCAGCGCCTGGAGAGAAGAGCGGGAAATTCCTTCCTCATCACTCATAAGATCTCTCTGGGGATTAGGGCCGGATGATATTTTCGCCGTCGGCGTCGGTGCATCCGTCTACCACTATGACGGAATTGAATGGACCGAGTATAATACAACCGGGCTTGACACCTATAATTCATACTCGGCAATCTGGGGGACCGGACACGATAACCTTTTCGTCGTCGGTGATTATAATCCCCGCGGCAGGTCTCTTTACCGGTATAACGGAGAATCCTGGCGAAGTATGTCCACGCCTGTCTCCAACGGACTCTGGTCTGTTTGGGGATGGTCAGAAGCTCTGCACGGCGTTTACCTGTCAGGTATCGATGGTGAATTGCTCCACTATGTTGAAGAAGCAACTTCCGTCGGCGAAGGATTCCACTGGCTGGAAATATCTCCGCAGGAACCGTACTGGTCACGCCTTGAAGATGTCGCAACATATAAGGGGACTCATTACTTCGTCGGCTCCTCACACAGAGAAGCCATGATTATCAAGTACGACGGAACCGGTACACCGGAAACGAAAATATACCACGGTCAAATCCTCGACCTGAAAGCAGTCACCATCAGGGATGATATTCTTTATACGACCGGCTGGATTGACGGCAATGAAAACGGCATAGGAGTCAGGACCCTGAACCTGTTGACGGGTGAAGAGACGTATTTTCAGGATTTCGAACCTGGCTCTTATCTGCTGTCGTCCGGTATTGCGGTTGATGAAAACGGCTCTATTTATGTCGGAGGACAGACGTCAGGCTCTATCGGCAACCAGCCGAATGCCGGCTTGTTCGAAGAACGGCAGGGAGAGAAGAACTACACACCCGCCGGATATGATGCTTTTGTCATAAAGTATTCCCCGGAAGGAACCCGCCAGTGGGTACGGGTTTTCGGTAACCCTGATTCTGATATGTACCCGTTCACCAGCCAGAATGGCGAGAGAGTTATATCGATGGATTTCACTCCCGACGGCACATTGCTGGTCGCCGGAAAGACAGTCACAAACGAAAGCCTTTCGTTTATTCACGAATCGGGACTAGAAGCAGGCTTCACTCTGGAAAGCATCGCCGATGGAATAACTGAAATATCGAAAGGGTACGGCTTTATTGTCCGCTTTACCAGCGAAGGTGTTTTCAATGGCGGAAAAGGCTGGGACGCAGACGCCTACCAGGACGGGTTCGTCGATATGGAAATTACTGATGACGGGAATGTCTACTTTCCAGGCAGTATTTCATATGGTGGAAAAATCG
>CAYSQK010000100.1:0-6853 GCA_964433075.1 uncultured Dehalococcoidales bacterium | reverse complement strand
GTCGCTGACCTCGAGAAATCCGGCCAGCTCGTAAAAATCGAGGATTACAGCCACGCCGTCGGCCATTGTCAGCGCTGTTCGACGCTGGTCGAACCGATGGTCAGTATGCAGTGGTATGTCAAGATTGAACCATTAGCGAAACCAGCTCTGGACGTCGTCAATAACGGGACGATTACGATTATCCCGGACAGGTTCAGCCGGGTATATACCAACTGGATGGAAAACATCAAAGACTGGTGTATCAGCCGCCAGCTCTGGTGGGGACACCGGATTCCCGTGTGGTACTGCCGTGATTGCGGTGAAATCATGGTCGAAATAGATGATCCGACCGCCTGCACGAAATGCGGTTCGAAGCACATCGAACAGGACCCGGATACCCTCGATACCTGGTTCAGTTCAGGTCTGTGGCCGCATTCGACACTCGGCTGGCCTGATGATACAGCCGATTATGAATACTTCTATCCTACCTCGGTCATGGAGACAGCCTACGACATTCTGTTTTTCTGGGTTGCCCGCATGATTATGCTCGGTATCGAGAACACGGGGAAAGTGCCGTTTCACACGGTGTACCTCCACGGTCTGATTCGGGACAATAAAGGCGAAAAAATGAGTAAAACCAAGGGGAACGGTATCGACCCGCTCGTTGTCATGAAGGAATACGGTACCGATGCTCTCCGTTTCGCCATCACCACCGGCATTGCGCCGGGCGGGGACTCCCGGTTGTCGGATGAAAAAATGGAGGCCGGACGCAACTTCGCGAACAAGCTGTGGAATGCAACCCGCTTTGTCATCCGAAGCATCGAAGACCATACCGTTGAACTTGACATAAAAAAGGAGAATCTGACGGTCGAAGACCGGTGGATTTTATCGCGGCTTAATCGCACTATCGATACGGTCAATACGTTAATGAAAGAATACCAGTTCGGAGAAGCAGAACGCCAGATACATGATTTTCTCTGGAATGAGTACTGCGACTGGTACATCGAGCTGGCGAAAATACGACTGACCGACGATGGTAATCAGGGAGCGTCGCCGCTTCCGGTATTGATACATGTTCTGGAGACATCCCTGAGGCTTCTCCACCCCTGCATGCCTTTCATTACCGAAGAACTCTGGCAGCAGATGAAAAAACGATTGCCTGACACCTGGCAAGAAAAAGAATCGATAATGGTGTCGCGGTATCCCGAAGCTGACAGCTCGTTAATCGATGAAGATTCCGAAAGTATAATCGAATCGGTCGTTGAAATCGTTCGCTCGATTCGTAATGCGAGAGCCCAGTATAACGTCGAAAATTCGAAATGGATACAGGCGCAGATTTACAGCAGCCGGCTTGCTTCGTATTTAACGCACTATGCGAACGCCATCCAGAACCTGGCCAGGGCAAAACCGGTTACGGTCGTCGAAGTCAAAGAGCAGCTCCAGTCCGGCGACAAGGTTCTGGCTATTGTTCTTAAGGATTCGGAAGTCGTTATCCCGATGGAGAGTATGGTTGATATCGAAGCCGAGAAAAAGCGGCTGCAGAAGGAAATCGATGAGAATCAGTTGCAGGCTGACCGCCTCGAAGCGCGGCTGAATGATAAAAACTTTATCGAAAAAGCGCCCGCTGCGGTAGTTGAAAAAGAACGGCAAAAGAAGGATACTATCGTGGATAAAATAGAAAGACTGAAAAAGCAGCTTCTAAAATAGTAAGGAGGTTATTTTATGATGAATGAAAAGATACTTGTCCCTCTGGACGGCTCGAAAGTCGGCGAAGCGGCGTTACCTTTTGTTGAAAACCTGATTGGAAAATTTCTCCCTGATCCGAAGGTGGAGGTTACTCTCATACAAGTATTATCGACTTTATCACATTACATCGTTGCCGGTGAAGCAACGGCGCGTGTTCCGTACACGGAAGGGGAAATCGAGCAGATGAAACAGGCTGCTACAGCCTATCTGGAACAGGCAGGTCAGCCGCTGGCGGAAAAAGGCGCGGTTTTAAAAACCATTGTCGTCGTCGGGCATGCGGCTGAAGAGATTCTCAAGGCTGCCGATGAGGTGGATGTCGACTTTATTGCCATGTCCAGCCACGGACGGTCGGGAATCAGCCGATGGGCTTTCGGAAGCGTGACTGACAGGGTGGTACGGGCTGGTAACAAGCCGGTTCTGGTCGTAAAAGCGCCGAAAGAAGCCCAGCAGGCAAACTAACCGTCAAGGACACCGGTATCGAATTTGTTCCGGTCTTGATGAGCGGACTGCCGGGCAGTGTTCAGGCTCTGTAACCAGTCGATGCCTTTTCTGGTATCGCTGGCCACTCGTGCCTTGTCTGATTGCTTGAGCCTGAACTTGAAGAGCCAGTACGTGAATTCTTTCATTTCGTTCAGCTTGATTGATTTCAGTTGCGGGTAGCTCTTTTCTTTCCTGAACCGTTTTAACATGACGGTGCGGTTAAACCCGTAAATCCGGTGAAAAGCCTCACCGGTATTGTCTTTGTCCCGATACAGGCCTGAGCCCCTTCTCTCTTTACGGATTTCATCTTCAACAGCATACTGGAGCGCCTCTTCAACAGTGATACCGTAGTAGTAGTTGAGGTGCCAGTGATATTTCAGATCGCCGATGTGGCGTTTAAATTCGTCTGTTGTCAGTTCGACCGGCGGGTTGTTGTAGAAGAGAAGTTCCAGTGTTTCATTCTCGGGAATCAGGTCGCCGGCGGCGTCACACAATCGTTCGGTCAATACCATACAATCGAAGGCTTCATCAGCAATGAGATATCGGTATAATCGCTGATTATGCGTTTCTTCGGGGATTTCCCATCTGCCGATTGCGTTGAGAAGCGCAATGTACCAGTGGGTTCCTGATTTTATATCGTCACGGAATGTCAGGATGACGTGGTTTGATTCGGTTGTTTCAAGCGAAGCATGGAGAATTTCGTCATTCAGCATGACCATTCGTAACCTCGGTACCCTGAATATTACTGATGTAACGGCGCGAACGTTTTATCTACCATGACAGTGTTTATATTTCTTGCCGCTTCCACACGGACAGGGATCATTACGTCCGACCTTTTTCCCGTTCACCACCGCTTTCTGATTGACCGGTGCAGCCAGCGTGTTTTGCTTCTCTGACAGGACGCTTGCGGCATCTTTTTTCATGACGACGGGTCTTCTCGGCTGACTTTCTTTTGTGACGATATTCACCCTGAAAATCGTGTGAGCAATCGTGGTTCTGATATTCTCAAGAAGTGACTGGAATTGCTCGTACCCCATTCCTTTGTACGCATCAACGCTTTTTACCTGACGAAGCGTCTGCCAGCCTGCTTCCAGCCGTTTTTCATCCATGTATGTCAGATGCTCTTTCCACAAACTGTCGATTGTGCGGAGCATGATTAATCGTTCGAGAGTTCTGATAATATCGGTACCGATTTTCTCTTCCCGGAGATCATACATCTGATGAGCCTGGTCGGTGATGTAAGCAACCAGTTGCTCTTGTTTCATCGAGGATAATGTTTCGGCTGTCATTTCGGGAGGGATGGTAAAAATGGTCGATACCTCGTTGAGTATCCCTTCGATGTCGGGTTCACCGTATCTGCCGTTCCCTGAATGACCGGCGACGATGACGTCGATTTCTTCATCTACCATTGCCAGTATATTGGACTTTAAATCAGCTCCGCTGATGATTTTCCTGCGTTCGCTGTAAATCAGCTCTCTTTGCTGATTGACGACATCGTCATACTCAACGAGATTTTTACGAATATCGAAATGGTAGCCTTCGACTCTCGTTTGAGCGCTTTCAATCGAACGATTGATGAGCTTGTTTTCGATAGGTGTGTTTTCATCGAATCCGGCCCATTCCATAATCCCGCGAATTCTGTCTCCGCCGAATCGGGAAACAATATTGTCTTCAAGAGATACGTAAAAGCGTGAAAAACCGGGGTCCCCCTGACGTCCTGCCCGTCCCCGTAACTGGTTATCGATGCGCCGGGCTTCGTGGCGTTCGGTCCCGATTATATACAGACCGCCAAGCTCAAGGACCTTGTCATGTTCCTGCTGCCATTCCTTTTCGTCACGATTCTCAATAATTCCGCCGAGAACGATATCGACACCCCGGCCCGCCATATTCGTCGCCACCGTTACGGCGCCAAGCCGTCCGGCCTGTGCGACAATCATCGCTTCTTCCAGATGCTTTTTGGCATTGAGGACCTGGTGTTTTATCCCTTTCTTTTTCAGCAGGTCACTGAGCATTTCGGATTTTTCAATTGAAACCGTTCCTATCAGTATCGGTTGTCCCGTTTTATGGATTTCGGCAATGTCATTGGCAACCGCGTTGAATTTTGCTTTCTCATCTTTATAAATTCTGTCGGGCGCATCGACTCGTATCATCGGCCTGTTTGTCGGAATAACGACAACCTCAAGGTCATATATCTTCTGAAATTCTTCAGCTTCTGTTACCGCTGTGCCGCTCATGCCGCCCAGTTTTTCATACATTCGGAAGTAATTCTGAATGGTAATCGTTGCATATGTCATGCTTTCCCGCTGGACTTTCACTTTTTCTTTTGCTTCGATTGCCTGATGAAGTCCTTCGGAATAGCGCCGACCGTACATCAATCTGCCGGTAAACTCGTCGACAATGATTACTTCGCCGTCTTTGACAACATAATCCCGCTCACGCTGGTACCATGCGTGTGCTGCCATCGATTTTCGGAAGATAGAGAGAATATCATTACGCAGTTTCGTTTCTTCCAGTGTCAGGTTTTTGTGCTGGTCTCCGCCGAATCCGCCGAAAATGTCTTCGACATTCATTTTGAAGGCTTGTGCCAGTCGTTCCTGACCGCGTGCCGTCTCTTTAACAGTCCGATTTTTCTCGTATGCAAAATAATCGAAGTCAGCTTCGAATTCGCTTTCAACCTCATAATCGGCCGGTGAATTTGGTTCCTGGGGAAAAACCTTCATTTTCATGCCGGATACGATTGCATTAACTGACGCATACAGTTGACCCGCTTCTTCGGCGGGGCCGCTGATGATGAGCGGCGTACGGGCTTCATCGATAAGCAGGTTATCAACTTCGTCGACAATTGCGAAATTCAACGGGCGCTGGACGCACTGTTTGATGTCGGTGACCATGTTGTCTCTCAGGTAATCGAACCCGAAATCGCTGCTGGTTCCATACGTGACATCAGCCTGGTATGCTTCAAAACGGGAAACCGGCCTGAAATGCCGCCATGGGTCGCGCTCTTTTCCGGAATCGTAGGATGGGTCGTACATGCGAGCCGGTGAATGTTCCGATGGGTCCTGCTGCGGATAGATACTGGCAACCGTTACCCCTAAAGCAGAGTATACCGGTCCCATCCAGTAGGGACCGATTCGTGCCAGGTAGTCGTTGACGGTAACGAGGTGCACCCCTTTTCCGGTGAGGGAGTTCAGGTAAAGAGGGAATGTTGCGGTGAGGGTTTTCCCTTCACCCGTTTTCATTTCAGCGATTTTTCCCTGATGGAGGACAATGCCGCCGATTAACTGAACATCAAAAGCCCGCTGTCCAAGGGTACGCCTGGCGGCTTCTCTGACGGCAGCGAAAGCCTCGGTGAGAATATCTTCGAGCTCTTCTCCCGATTGCAGCCTGTTTTTAAATTCGCCGG
This sequence comes from uncultured Dehalococcoidales bacterium, assembly GCA_964433075.1. Taxonomy (GTDB): domain Bacteria; phylum Chloroflexota; class Dehalococcoidia; order Dehalococcoidales; family UBA2162; genus MGML01. Next base: position 1,245 of record CAYSQK010000100.1, on the reverse strand, counting down.
TTTTTTCTTTCAGTTGTTCATCACTCAGCTTTTCAAAATCAGCTTCGAGTGCATTTATCTCATCGATGACCGGCTGCAACTGTTTGATAACTTTTTCATTGGAGTCGAAAAGATTCGTAAAAAACTTAAACATGATAATCCTTTATTGTTCCTGAGTAAACATTTCACCAACCGACTGGCCTGAATGTATTCTTCTGATAGCTTCGCCCAGAAGAGACGCAATCGACAACACCGTTATTTTCTCAAGTTTCTTTCTGCCGTTGACCGGTATACTGTCGGTGACAATCATTTCTTTCAGGCAGCTGGAGGCAATTCTTTCAATGGCGGGGCCGGAAAAGACCGGGTGAGTAGCGCAGGCATACACATCTTTGGCGCCGTGCTCTATCAGCATGTTAACTACGTTGATGAGTGTTCCCGCAGTATCGACTTCATCATCGACGATGAGAGCGGTTTTTCCGTCGATGTCACCGATAACATTCAATGCTTCCTTGTGGTCCTTATTATCGAGCCTCTTCTGTTCGACAATTGCCAGTGAGCAATTCAACCTGCGGGCGATGTCTCTGGCTCGTTTTGATATACCGAAATCGGAAGCAACCACCGCCAGATTATTGAGGTTCTTGCTTTTTACATAATCACTCAAAATATAGATAGCCGTTAATTCATCTACCGGAATATTGAAAAAACCCTGTATTTGCGCGGAATGCAGGTCGACGGTGAGTAACCTGTTAGCGCCGGCAACGGTCAGCAAGTCAGCAACCAGCCTGGCGGTGATGGGTACTCTCGGTTGATCTTTTCTGTCACTTCGGCCGTATCCGTAGTAGGGGACGATGGCGGTTATCCGGTCGGCCGAGGCTCTTTTTAACGCGTCAATCATTATCAGCAGTTCGACGAGACTGTCGTTCACCGGTGAACATATAGGCTGAATAACGAAGGTATCTCTTCCCCTGACGTTTTCCATTATGCGGACAAAAGTATTCTCATTGCTAAACTTAAACACTTCACATTCGCCAAGGGGAATATGTAAGTATTCGGTAACCGCTTTCGCCAGTTTCGGGTTTGCATTACCGGTGAATACTTTTAACTCTTCCACGCTTATCCCTGCCTTTCGTTTTTTATCAAATACAGCACCATCATTATATCATTATAGCTGTCGTAACTCATCCTTCTTTATTGTACGGTCAAGGAAAACAGGCGTGAGATTGATGATACTGCAGGGTACAATATCTGACTTTTCAGGTTCTTTTT
>CAYSQK010000099.1:4148-6907 GCA_964433075.1 uncultured Dehalococcoidales bacterium | reverse complement strand
TCGCGGACATGATGGGATTCCCTCCTGCAAGCGTCGGGTACCTTCATTACCTGGCTGCAAAAGGGCACGGAGTCGGAGACGTGTCCCGAATAGATATAGTCGGAGAAAATCCTGATAATCACCGGAGAAAATTCAGACCGCATTCACGTTTCGAAGACCAGCGAAAGTGGCATGATGAGCGAGTCGATACGTACCTTGGTCTCTGACAATCCGGATATATACCAGGCAGTCGATTCACGGAAATACCCGGAGGGGTACCCTATTTCCTGAAACGAACCGCTCTGCTGATATCAGGATACAACAACGTCCGTCTCTCTTTGTCTTCCCGTAAGTACAGACCAAAGTTAACCATATACGTACCGGGCGGTAACTCATCGGGAAACGCCAAGCCCGCTTCAGGGCGAATTATCGGATGCTGTGTGATTCGGATGAAATGTGTCTCGACATTTGTATCCGCCAGTCCTCCTGTCAGGCAAACAGGCGTATCCGTCCCGATAAGCTTTTCGGGGTGTGTGCCGTTGTAGTACAGCACCATGCGGGACAGTTCATCCTGTATCAGGGATAAACGGTCCTCAATCTCCGCGTTCGACGGTTTTACATGGATTGTCTGCGCGACAACCGGAATTCCCTCGGACTTGAAAATCATCGATGTCGTTTCATCCTCGATATCGATGATTATCGCCGTCTGCTCCTTAACGACTCTGGGCAGGGCAATAGCTTTGATATCAATAGCTCTCGGTGTTATCCCTGCATAATACAGGGTTGTATAAAGGGCTGCCAGTGCCTCGCGGGGAACACCGATAATGAGTACTTTTTGTTCGTTACCATTCTTTTCGACGACTTTCCACCAGACGTTGATAGTATCGAGAGGCACCGGAATATCATGCACAAGCGCCCATTTGACCGCTTCTTTCAAATCCCCTCCCTGTAAAAGAGGCATCGTAACGAAACGGGTTATCAACCGGAAACAGTTCATCGATACCAGAACATTCTGGCGCGATGAATTCAAATGTTTCATCATAGTCGATAGTTCCGAAGATACCCGTTCCGGATTCAGAATCACGCCCTGAACTAAATAGTCAGGATGTATCTTCACCTCACCATAGTGCTGTACGGATGCATTGTGTATATCGAGAACCCGAATCAGGTTTGATTCCACATCGATGGTGGTATACTTTTTCTTCAATATGTTCATGGTGTATACGTCACTTGTCTCATTAGGCATTCATTCGCTATTCGCCGTTTTTTCACTCGCCAGGAATTTCAACGGTCGTGTCACCGACCGTTGCGTATATCGTTACCGCAGAATCGGTTGACACTTCTATTTCCTGCACATCGAACTCAGGATTACCCTTCGATACCACCGGAGTAAAGCGAACCCGGAAAGGAGCGGTAATATTGTCCGATGATAAATCAGCCGTGTAATATTGATAATCCGTATTTTCGGCACTGAAAAACCATTGCGCTGCTTCTACCCAATTCAGGCCGTCGGTACTGTATTCAAAGACCAGATACCCATCATTCGATGAACTGCCCGGGTTACTCAGCCTGGCATAAACACGCAAAGCCAGACCTGAATAGTCGGTCAGGTTGACGGTAAATTGCAGATACGCCTGCTTTTCGATAACGAAGATGTATTCTCCGCTTCCGGGTGGCTCTTCGGTAAAACTGGTATGCTGTTCCGAGAATGACCAGTCACTGAAAACATCGTTGTCGACAAACCCGCCGCTCGTAAATTCAGCCGGCGGGATATCTGCGCCGGTGACAACCGTTATCGTTACCGGAACGCCGTTTATCTCATATGTTATGTTGTCACCGATTTCATCCGGTGAGATGACATCTAACAAATCCATCACCGAATCAAGGGCGATGTCTTCAGCATTAGACGCATTTGTGACCGATTGAGTATATATGTCAATAGTCAGCAAACCGGAATTGACCGATGCAAGAAAACCCGCAACCAGGATTGAGCCCAGCGTCAGGATAATCAGCACCAGGGGAAATACCTGGCCGGCTTCATTTCTTCGTGTTACACCTGCTGACAATGTCGTATCACTCCGCTCCCATTTTACTCAGATATACTTTTTCCGTCATTTCCCGCTCGAATTCCCACTTTCCCCGGGAGGACGCAACCAGCCGGTAGGTAAGCGTCCGGTTTTCAGATTCAAAGGACGTTTCGAAGCTGATGATATGGGAAGCGATAGTCGTGACGGTACCATCGGTATCACGCAGCATCGCCGTGCCGGACAGGTAAATAGTACTCTGAGTGTATTCAACTCCGTCCGATGTAAACAAAATCGAGTCCGGAATACCCGAATCAGGTTCTTCGGTAGCTGTTTTTGCATCCTCCCGAATCCAGTAAGAAGCCGCCTGCAGATCCCGCAAAACCTGGATTTCCGCATTCCCCCGGCCGGTTGTTTCGACAACCGTATAGATGACCGCTCCCAGTCCTCCGACAATTGCCGCACTGATACTGAGGGCAATTACCATTTCGATGAGGGTCATTCCGTGTTGTGTCCGGTTCCGTTTCATTTGTTCAGCTTGAATCCTTCAAGTCGGTAGAGAGATTCTTCCTTTTTATACACAGTCACGACGATTTTTTTTATGAAGTCATTCGTCATCGAAGTGCCCTGTGTTACATTTTCAGCCGTTACTCTGACCGAATATCCGTCAGGGATTTCGAGTGCCGGGTCAGGCACATATACCCCGTAAAATACCTGATTCGGACTTTTCGAATATTCCATCTGCGTTCTCGCAAT
>CAYSQK010000099.1:0-4138 GCA_964433075.1 uncultured Dehalococcoidales bacterium | reverse complement strand
CCTACACTCTTTCCCTACACGACGCTCTTCCGATCTCTTTTCCCGGTAGATACCGACGCCTGTCATACCGGTAAACAGACTGAATACGAGCATGTAAGCGGCCGTACCGAATATCGCCACAGCGACGAGAGATTCAACAAGGCTGAAACCCCGTTGATTCTTCCTGCTGTCAGTTACTTTTGTTAAGACTCTGAACATTGTTTTATTCATCGCAGCCTGATACCCCGCTCCCCGGTATTCCTAGAATATGACATCGAACATGGAGTACATCGGCAGCATGGCTGAAATCGCAACAAACCCGATGAGCAGGCCGACAACCGCTATCAGCACCGGCTGAAGGAGGGAGGTAAACGTTGCGAGCGACTGGTTGAACTCAAAATCGTAGTGAGCTGAAAGTGCCTGAAAACTCGATTCCAGGGTGTTCGTTTCTTCACCGGATACCACCATCTGGATGAGCATCGAAGGAAAAACCGAGCTTTCGTGCATGGATTGAGCCAGACCATAGCCCTGTGAAAGAGAGCGGGGTATTTTTCTCAGTTCACGCCGGATGATTTCACTCGACACTCCCAGTTCCGCCGTTTCGAACACCTCGGTAATGGAAATCCCGGCACTGAATAAAATGACGATAACCCTGCTGAACTGCTGTAAATTCCGCAGAAAGAGCAGCCGTCCGATAACCGGTACCGTCAGAATAACCTTCTCGAGGTAATATTTTCCGGACGTCGTCCGTGAATACCAGATAAGCGCCAGACCGGCCGCAAGAATACCCCCCAGTAGATATAACCAGTTATCGGTGAGAAACTGGGAGACAGCCAGGGTTATTCGTGTCGGTAAAGGCAACTCGGCATTGAACCGTGAAAAAAGGTCTGACATCGAAGGGAGAACCGTCGTAATCATGATGATGACGGTCACGATTCCCATGCAAAGAATGACGCCGGGGTAGATGAAAGCACTCCTGATTTTTTTGAAAGACGCGTCTTCGTCTTCCATGTTTTTTGCCACTTCCGCCAGCACATTCTCAAGTTGTCCGGTTTTTTCACCGATTCTCATCATATTGTGATATACCTTCGGGAAAATATCAGGGTATCCGGCGACGCTTTCGGAAAACGCACTGCCGCTTTCAACTGCAGCAATCATGGCATCGATTCTTTTCCTGAACAGCCGGTTCCTGACCTGTTCTCTCACCAGGCGCAGGGCGACGAGAAACCGTATCCCCTTGCCCATCAGCATCGCCAGCCGTCGGGAAAACATGATGACGTCGGACTTTTTAACGGCAAACAGACTTGGTAAAACCTCTTCGATTGCGATTGTCCGGCTTTGATGCAGGCTGAGTATTCGGTACCCGGCCTGTTCAAGTAACGTGACGGCTGCTTCCTGGTCCGCTGCCGTCAACGAACCCTTACTGACCTTGTTTTCCCGGTTATAGACCGTATATTTGAAATGCATTTGTTTCTCCGGACTAGTCGACCGATATGATGTTTCGAAGTATTTCTGACGGAGTCGTAATGCCGGTTTGAATTTTTTTCATACCGTCGTAAATCATCGGTTTCATTCCCTCTTGTATTGCCTGACTGCGAATATCCGTTACCGGCGCCCCTTCGATGACCATCTGTCGTATCCGTTCACTTACCCGAAGGATTTCGAAGACCCCCGTTCTCCCGAGATAGCCGGTATTGGCACAGAAATTACACCCGCTTCCGTAATAGTATTCTTCTATTTTTTCTCCGGTAACCTTTTCATAGGCTTCCTTTTCTGCAGCCGGGATAACGCCGGTTGTTTTGCAGTGAGGACAAATCAACCGTACCATGCGCTGAGCAACAATCCCTGTCAGAGCCGAAGATGCATAAAAAGGTTCGACTCCCAGGTGAGCCAGCCGCGGAAAGGCACTTGCCGCATCATTGACGTGGATCGAAGACAGGACAAGATGTCCCGTCAGTGCCGCCTGTACCCCGATGTTGGCCGTGTTTTCATCCCTCATTTCCCCGACGAGAATAATGTCCGGGTCGAGCCGCATCATCGACCTGAGTCCGGTGGCAAAGGTGATACCGGCCTTGGTGTTAACCTGTATCTGGTTAATGTCATCGAAATAGTACTCGATAGGGTCCTCGATGGTAATAATGTTCCGGTGTTTTTTATCGAGCTCATTGATTGAAGCATAGAGCGTTGTCGTTTTTCCCGAACCGGTTGGTCCGGCAGACAGAATCAACCCGTAGGGAGTTGCCAGCATGTCCTTGTATGTCTTCAAATCTTCTTCACAAAATCCCAGTTGACTGAGTTGAAGCAGAGAACGTGATTTGTCGAGTATCCTCAGAACAACCATTTCACCGTAGGCACTGTCGATGGTAGCCGCCCGGATATCGATATCCCTGCCTTCAACTTTCATGCCTATCTGCCCGTCCTGAGGAAGACGCCGTTCGGCAATATTCATTCCCGCAAGGATTTTGATTCTGGACACGAGAGCGTTATAGATTTCAATCGGCAGGGTGATGAATTCATGGAGAATACCATCGATGCGATATCGTACTCTGATGTGGTTCTTTTGCGGCTCCAGATGAATATCGGACGCCCGCCCCTTCACCGCTTGACTGATAAGTAAGTCAACAATCTTTACAACCGGTGTCCCGGCCGATACCTCAGCCGACACTCCAATTGTGACCTGTTCAGTTCGCGTATACTCAGGCAGTATTTCGTCAACAATCCCAAGGATTTCATCCTTCGACTGATAGTTCAAATCGATTGCTTCCCGAATATGGTCGGCTACACCGATTGATGCCTGTATCGGGATTCCGGCGTGGGCCGTCAAATCATTGACGGCCTGTATGTCTTCGGGATGCTCCATCACCATTATCAGGGCGCCATTGACGATATCCAGGGGAACAGCGTTATATTTCCTGGCCATCCATTCCGAAACTTTTTCGATTGCATGCTGCTGCAGAGTGTGTCTTTTCAAATCAATAAACGGCACATTATACTGAATGCTGATGACGGAGGTCAGGTCCTCGGGAGTGATATATTTCTGTTCGATAAGTATCTCCCCGAGTTCTCTGTTCTGCGTTTTCTGAATATCCAGAGAGAAATCAAGCTGACGCTGCGTTATCAGTCCTGAATCCACCAGGAGAGAACCGATATCGGTCTTTGCTCCGTTTTCGGTATTGTCTCCTGATAAACTGATATCGTCCGGTTTACTGTCCATAGTGTCCTCCACCCTCTGGTATAGATAGCTAAGACCGTATTACCATTTGGATAATTGTCGAAGTAAGTTGCTGTATGTCTTTTGATATTATTGAATCAGGAGCGGATATCACGACAGGGATACCCTGTTCTTCCGCCTGAACGCATTCCGCCGCACAATATCTGACTTTTCCGGCAATCGTCAACCCGTTAATAGTTGTCTTGTTGAGCAAGTCGTCATTCAGGGTATCTTCAGTCTTGTCCACCAGTACCAGCATGATTTTTTCACGGCTGATACCGAATTTTGCCAGACGAGCCGCCGCATTATCGATGCGAAGGAGTGATTCTCTCCCTGCTCCGGCAACGAGCATCACATAATCCGCCAGCATTAAAGCTGCAACGGAATTTTCGGAAGGAGAAGCCGGTATGTCGGTAATAATGAATTCAGATGTTTCCCGGAGTTCCCTGAAAAGGGCTTTTACATTCGCTGGAGTGTACCCTGCTGCTTCGTCGGGCGTCGTTTCAGCCCATAATAAACTGATTCCGGAACGGTGCTTTTCGATAGCCCCGCGTACTTTTTCTCCATCGAGCGTGCCTGATGCATTTTTAAACAGCCCGGCAATAGATGAATCTGCACGTAACCCGAGTAATTCACCGACCGGGCTGTAAACCGGAGTCATATCGACGAGCAGCGATGATTTACCCTGGTTTACCAGAGCCGCCGTTACATTGAGTGAAACAGTACTTGTCCCGGCTCCTCCCCTGGCACCGATAAATGCTATAACGTTTGCTTTTTGAGTGGCCGATGCTTCTTTCACACTCAGCAAATCCGAAACGACTTCGATGAGCTTCTGTCTCTCCACCGGTTTCACGAGGTACTCATTCGCCCCCATTTTTACCGCCGTTTCGCGGTCAGAGGCTTGTGTTTTCCCCGAAGCCAAGATGACCGTTATCTTTATAGTCGATG
>CAYSQK010000098.1:0-6967 GCA_964433075.1 uncultured Dehalococcoidales bacterium | reverse complement strand
ACCTGCTCGTTATCATTGAAAAAAGCCCCGGTCGCGCCGACATAGACCGCCATGCTGATGACGGTTATCAGTGATACGGTTGTCATTATCCACTTAATCGGGTTCAATCTATGACCGCCTCACGTGCGTCGTTCGTTTCCGGTTGTATCATCACCCTGAATATTCGATGATGACACATATCAGTAATTCTCGATGATTACTGATTCAGAGTGAAATTGATGGTGATGGTAATCCCGTCGCCCTGGAATTGTTTGGTCGTATTGGCAGCACACTGTACCGCCATTTCGAAGGTTTTCGTCGACTGAGAATCGATTCCTGCCAGGGTATTGAGTGACGCATTCTTCATCTCGTAAAGGTCTTTTATGCCGTCTGCGTTGAGGTCCGGAATCAGGCTCAATATGCTCGTTCCGCCGTAATTCAGCGTCGTTACCGCGATATTTGCGGCTGTTTCATCAGCGCTTTTATTAACCGGATTCTTCGGGTGGTCGTTTTCGATGTAGGTTAAATCGATATCGAGCGTCGCTGCATCCAGACTGCCGGCGTTTTTCAGAACGACGTATTCAGGTCCGACAATGAAGCCCGGTTTCATTTTTTGTGTGCCGAAAAATTGCTGGCTTTCGCCGTCGGTATCGTTCGTTTTCAAATCGAGCGTGCCGGCGGCGAGGACGTTACCGGAAGCGCTTTCGAAATCGCTGAAATATGCCCATGTCCCGATACCCGTCATTCCTGACAAAATGAGAACCGCGAGGCTGATTCCAACGATTTTCTTCATCAACTCAGTTAACCTTCTTTCGACCCTGCATACAGTATATCGCTCCCGCCTTAAGACTGAATTAAAGAATGGTCTGAGATATTACAAAGACATTAAAATTTACTTACAACATGGTTAAGTAACGGAAAAAGACCAAAAATTCGGATGGTATTTGATTTCTTTGCCCGGTTTCGCTTAGTATAGGCGCAGTAACAGAAATAAGGAGGAGAAATGGCTCAAACATATAAATGTCTGAACCCTGTCGGAATTCAACCGCCGATAGAGGTAAAACCATTGGCCCCGCGGCTCGATACATTGGATGGGAAAACAATTTATCTCTGCATAAACGCGGGAGGCGACCAGGATATCACTATCCCGTTGCTGAAAACACTGCCGGCCCGTTTCCCGAAGGTTAACTGGAAAATTAAGAGGCAGTTCGGGTTCAATGCCGACCTCACAGCGGATGAAAAGAAAGACGCCGATGCCATGATCGGCGGCGTCATCTGGTGACACGGCGCCATCTGGGAACAGTTGTTCCAGGTAGCAGATGTCGAGCAGTCGGGAATTCCAACCGTATCTCTTATCTACGGCGACCAGGATGAATGCTTCACCCAGGCAGGCCTGATGAGCGGGTCACCGCATATGAGACGAGTTCATGTTTCAAGGAATCTCCAGGGTCCGGAAGACGTCGAACGGTTCCTTCCCATGGTAATCGACGCTCTGACCAAACCGTTGACCGATAAAGAAAAAACCGGGTATGTCCATACGATAAATCAGGACAGGATTTTGTTCGAAGGAACCCTCGAAGATGCCCAGGTATTCTATAATCAGACCGAATGGGCCGATATTCTCGGCGCCCCCATCGCCAAATATACCGCCGGTCTGCCAATTGTTATTCCTACCGAAGAACGGGTAGCGGCAATGCTGAAAGGCACCAGACATAAACCTGATGAAATGATTGTCCATCAGAAGGAATATTCGGCTTTCCTGTTCCAGAATAACACCAACAGACCGAAGGAAGGGAAAGGCAGCCCTGTTTTATTTAAACCCGTCAAACGGACAGCGACGGTCGAGCAGATAGCAGTCAATGCAGTCATGGCCGGTTGTACGCCGGAGATGTTCCCGGTTGTCCTGGCTATTGCTGAAGCAGAAGGCGGCGGCAGTTATGACGGGCGAGGCGGCATGGCTATTTGTGTCAGCGGGCCGATTGCTAAAAAAATCGGCATGAATTTCGGCACCGGCATGTTCGGCCCCGGAAATTATGCCAACAGAACCCTTGCCCATGCTTCCGAACTGATGTGGAGAAATATCGGCAACAACATTCCCCAGGTGACGAACTGCGGGATCGTCGGAACGCCTCTCTTCAATGTCTTCCCTGAGAATGCAGATGCCCTGCCTCCAGGATGGAAGGGACTGAATGAAGAGTATGACTTCGGAAAAGATGAAAGCATCATATTCTGTATGCAGATTGGTACCGGCGGGGGGGTAACCATTCACCGCACCTCATTCTCTCCGGGCGGATTCCGGGCTTTTATCAAGAGCGGTCACGGTGGTATTGCCAGGCGGCTTGGTGTCAAAGGCGTTCCGGGTCCGAAGAACTGGATCCCCTACATACTTCCGGAATTCTGGCCTGGTACTTCTGGCGGGGTAACCTTCTGGATGATACCGCAGATGGCTCAGGCGCTTTATGATGCAGGGTACAAAACCAAGGATGCTGTCTATGAGTGGATTCAGAAGAACAGCTATATCACGGTGAAAGAATACCGGACGCAGTCATGGGCAGATGTCAATACGGCTTCCTGGACAGGGGTTGAAGCCACCTCCGGCAAGCCGTGGAAAGAACTGCCTGACGATTACCTGGTACCGATGGTTTCAGACCCGTGGCAGAACTGCATCATCGTCTGCGGCGGTGGTGAGGAAAGCACGCACTGGATCAGCGGAAGAAGCCCCGGTGATGAAGCGGTTCACAGCATCGATAACTGGCGGTAACATCACATAGTTTCATTGAATAAACGGAGCCGGAATTGTATCCGGCTCCGTTTTTGTATACAGTAATAAGGTATTCCAGAGTCATGGGTTAAAAAATCGTGGGGAGGTTCAGATAGTGCTGATTACGAATACGGTATGGTTGACGATCATAGCAATCGTCCTGCTTACCCTTGTTCTGATGGTAATCAACCGGCGAAACCGTGACCGCTGTCTGAAAGACTTCGACGGGTTTGCAACAACCTGCTTCGATGTCACCGGCAAGAGGGTCTGGGGAAGGCTGGTAGTTTATTCGACCGGACTTGAGTTCAAGTACTGGAGCGAACACTTTGATGAAGAAGGCCATATCGAAACAAGCTGGATTCTGTACAAAAAGGAGTTCGGAAGCCTGTTAATGCTGGTGCGGTTCAATGACGAATTGACCGAGAGAAACAAAACCAGGCGTCTAAAGCAGCTTGAAAAATCGTTCCACCCGAAATTTTACCGGCGGTGGGGCAGAAGTATCAGAAACCTCCTTGTTAATCTTCGAGACGCTTTTACTGATATCACAAGCGCTGTTATTTCCGCGGTCGGGACGGGGAACGCCGCCGCCCGGGTACTGTCTACTCAACAAAGGCAGATGAATAAAGTGCAGGGTGAACTCTCCGGATATGCCGGCACTGCGTATGACCCGATTCTTGAAAAACACATCGGCAGTCAGGTAGTGCTGGAAATAACGGAGCCTTCAAAAAAGGTAGTTGAACGCACCGGTATTTTGAAAGAGTACAGCGCCGAATTTCTGGAGATTATGGGAGTTCGATTCCAGGACGGAGAAACTGTTCGTGATTGTGATATCATCGTACCCCGAACGATAAGCTTTATCCGCCACTCGAATGAGCCGGTAAAAACCGGCGATAGAAGAGTCAAGGAAAACTAGCGGGGCGTACTCATGACCTGCCTCAGTTGACCACAGGCTGCATCGATACCGGTGCCCCGTTCAAAACGCTGCGTTACCTGAATACCTGCTTCTTCGAGAATACTCCGGAATACGGTAAGCCGCTCGGGTGACGAAGGTTTGAAGGTCGAACCGGATACCGTATTGAAACGAATGAGGTTGACGTGGCAGTTGAGACGGGCGAGCAGGACTGCCAGTTCGCGTGCTTCTTTTTCACCGTCATTGACCCCGTCGAGCATACAGTATTCGAACGATACCCGCCTGCCCGTTTTCTGAAAATACTCACGGCTTGCGTTCATGATGTCGGCAACAGACCAGGCCGTGATGCCGGGTACGAGTTTTTTTCGTAATGTGTCATTAGGCGCGTGGAGCGAAACTGCCAGCGTTATCTGGAGATGTTCATCAGCCAGTCTCTGAATGCCCGGAACGATTCCGGCGGTACTGACGGTGATATTTCTCGCGGCGATACCCATTTCACTGTTTAGGAGGTGGATTGTTTTCACCGTCGCATCATAGTTCAGCAGCGGTTCTCCCATTCCCATGAAGACGATGTGGTCGATTCTCCGGTTTTTTTCTGTCGTAAGGATTTTACCCTGTCGTATCAGTTCACGGATGGCAAATACCTGCCCGATGATTTCTCCTGCTTCGAGGTTTCTTACAAAACCATCTTTTCCGGAAGCACAGAACAGGCAGCCTATCGAACAACCGACCTGGGTTGAAATACAGCAACTGAAACGGTCAGGGTAGGGTAATCCCACGGTTTCTACCCGTAAACCGTCCCGTAACTCAATAAGAAGCTTGGCAGTGCTGTCCTGGCTGTGGAGTGTCGTTATCATCTTCCCGATGGATATATCGTACTTTTCGGTCAGTTTCGAACGCAAAGCAGCTGGGATATTCTTCATATCATCGAACGACGATACATGGTTCAGATACAGCCATTCGGCTGCCTGACGTCCTCTGAAAGGAGGGAATCCTTCGTCTTGTACCAGTGTTTCGAGTTCGGTGGCGGTGAGCCCTGGAATAAGCGGTTTCATACCTGTATTGTACACCGGCAGAGCGGATGCGGGGAAATCGACTGCTGAAAAAAAAGGGGGAGGCTGTCTGCCTCCCCCCTCGTAATGTAGTATGCAGGTTAGAAATTCGGATTGACAATCATCAATTGTGCGGCTATCTCCGGGTAATTGGCGATGAAGAGCAGTTCGTCTTCGACCAGCGGTTTGTGGGAAAGGACATTAGCGTACCGAACCAGTTCGAGGACCTGTTCGGCCTCTTCGGCATTCTTGAATTCGTAGCTCGATTCTCCTTCAATTTCGTCCATAACGTGACGGAAGCCGCGGATACCGCCGTACTGGCTGGTACAGATTTCCCGTCCGGTTTCAACGATAACCGGTTCGCCTCGGCCGAGTTCTTCGTATCCGTATAACTCGTAATTTGCCGGGTCTTTTATAACACCGTCAGCATGGATACCGGAGGCATGAGCGAAGGCGTTTGAGCCGACTCCCGGTTGATTGACCGGGATAGGGACATCGAAAGCATAACTTGCGAAACGGGCAATCTTCCATGATTTGGAAAGATCGACTTCGTTACCGAGTTCGTACTTTTCAGCAAAACCCTTCGATTTTTTCAGGGCGAGGATAACAGCCACGAGGTCGGCGTTACCGGCCCGTTCACCGATTCCGTTAACGGTGGTGTTGATATAGGCATCCTGTCCTCCGTCGACGACGCCTTTCGCGCCGGCGAGTGAGTTTGCCACGGCCATTCCAAGGTCACCGTGACAGTGAATCTCTATCGGAAGCCCGATATTCTCAGCGAGTATTTTCGCAGTCTCATAGATGGTGAAGGGATTATCGAAGCCAAGCGTATCGCAGTACCGGATTCTGTCGGCTCCGTGGTCCTTCATGGATAAACCGAACTTGATAAGTAAATCGATATTGGTTCTCGATGCGTCTTCCGCATTGAGTCCGACCGATTGTGCCCCGAGTGATTTAGCGGCATCGAGCGCATCAGTTGCCATGCAGATGATGTCGTCACAACTCTTTGCGCCCCGGAACTTCCCGTTAATCATCTGGTCCGATGTTGAAATCGAAAGGTTCAGATGTTTGATATACGGCACCCGTTTGAACGCCATTTCAACATCATCCGTTACAGCCCGAAGCCAGCCTTCGAGACGAATCGGAGAGAGTATGCCTTTTTCAGCAAGTTGAATATTGGCATTCAAATAGTTGGATTCATGACGGGTGGTCGGAAAACCGAATTCAGATTGAAACACTCCCATCTCGTTGAGATAGATGTTGAGCATCGTTTTTTCCAGTTTCGACAGGCCGAGTTTGGCTGTCTGGACACCGTCCCGGTTTGTCACATCGATTATATAAATCTTACCCATTGGTATTTCCTCCTTTATTGTCAGGGGTGATAATGTTTAATCAATATAGTATACAGACTAATAGTACAGGAACATTTCGGAAAATAACATGAATTAAGTCACAAACAGATTGTAATATTACGCTTGCCCGGAGGCAAGCCTGCTGATAACGGCGTCTGCGACTTCGGACGTTCCCTTGGCTGAGGCAGGGTTGTCCGGTTTGAGGTCATAGGTTACGTAGGTGCCTTCGGCGATAACCGCGGCAATGGCTTTTTCTACCCGGTCGGCATTTTCGTTTTCACCGATGTGGCGGAGCATCAGAACACCGGAAAGCATCATCGCCAGCGGATTGACCTTGTTCAAGCCCGTGTATTTTGGAGCACTGCCGTGAGTTGCTTCAAAAATGGCGATATCGTTACTGAGATTTGCTCCCGGTGCGAGACCGAGTCCGCCGATAAGCCCGGCGCATAAATCTGACAGAATATCTCCATAGAGGTTTGGCGCGACAATGACATCGAACTGGTTCGGTTTTTGAACGAGCTGCATGCTCATGTTATCAACGATTCTGTCTTCGAAGGCGATATCGGGATAGCTGCCGGCGACTTCCCGGGCGACCGAGAGAAACAGACCGTCGGAAAATTTCATAATGTTGGCTTTGTGAACCGCCGTCACTTTTTTACGACCGTATTTTCGTGCGTAATCGAAAGCGAAGGTGATGATTCGCCGGCTTCTGGTATCGGAAATAGCCTTGATACTTATGCCGGAATCAGGGAGAACCTTGTCTCCTTTCGTCCGGGAAATATATTCGATGAGGTCGGACACTTCTTTCGTGCCTTTTTCAAACTCGATTCCGCTGTAGAGGTCCTCAATGTTTTCCCGAACAATGACAATGTCGATGTCCTGATAACGGGATGGAACCCCTTTATACGTTTTG
>CAYSQK010000097.1:0-6981 GCA_964433075.1 uncultured Dehalococcoidales bacterium | reverse complement strand
GATGGAATCTCGTGACTGGAGTTCAGACGTGTGCTCTTCCGATCTCGGCGCTGTAAACAGGCAGTTGCCTTACTTAGCCAAACTTGAAAAAGCCGGTATTCCCGCCACCTATATCGTCCTCGATGAAGAAATCCCGAAAGTGTGTCATGACGCAGCCCTGCACGGCATTCCAACCGTCCGGTATATCACCGGGTCACGGTTACAGGCAGGACCGGAAGATGTTGAAAGAATCTATCGCTCGGTAATGGACTCTCTGATACAACCCCTCAATGATGATGAAAAAAAGAGCGGCCTCTACGCCCCCCGTGAACCGAGAATCCTTTTCGAAGGGACCCTCGAAGAAGCCGAAGAGTTCTATAATCAGGTCGAATACCTCCCCGGTATTCTGAATGCACCCTTCTCTAAATATACCGACGGGCTCCCCGTCGTCATCCCCACCGAAGAGCGCGTCGAAGCCATGCTCAAAGGCACCAGTCACAAGCCCGATGAAATTATCGCCTACCAGAAAGACTGGAAAGCCATGGACGGCATGCACTCGCTGGCCGGGTATGAAATAAAGAAAGGCGACCCCGTTACCTTCCTCCCCATCGGCCGGGTCGCCACCGTCGAGCAGATTGCCGTAAACGCCGTCATGGCCGGCTGTAAACCGGAACAGTTCCCCATCGTCCTCGCCATCGCCGAATCCGGCGGAGCCACCGGCGACGGCCGCGGTGAAGGCGGCGCTTTCATCGTCAGCGGCCCCATTTACAAAGAAGTCGGCATGAACGTCAGTTACGGCCGTTTCAACGCCGGTAATCCCACCAATAAAGTCCTCGGGCGCGTCGGCGCTCTCATCTGGAGAAATATCGGCGGGTATAAAGAATCGGTCAACACCATCATGACCTACGGTAACGCCATCACCAACGGCGGCCTTATCTTTGCCGAATACGCCGAAGGCCTTCCCCCTGAATGGGAAGGGTTGAATGAGGAACTCGGGTTCAAAAAAGATGAAAGCGTCCTTATGCCTATTATGCCGCTGCGCTGGGGTATCGGTCAGGAAAATGCTCCCGGTGTCTATCGCTCCCTCCAGAAGAGCGGTCACGGCGCCATCGCCCGCTTCCTCGGCGTCAAAGGCCTGCCCGGACCGCATAACTATCTCGATTTCCTGGTTCACCATATCTGGGATACCATGGAAGGCGGATTCTCCCTCGTTATTACACCCAGCATGGCCGTCGACCTCGTGAATCTCGGCTTCAAATCGAAACGGGAAGTCTACGAATATATCTGGAAGAAGAGCTTCCAGCCGCTCAAGGAATACCGCAACCGCGGCGCCGCCGATTACTGGACCAACGGCTGGACCGGCATCGAACCCAGGTCAGGTAAACCCTGGAAAGAATTACCGGATGATTACATGGTTCCCGCCGGCGGACCCGGACCTGACGGATACTGCATCATCGTCTGCGACGGACAGGAAACAACCGTCGACCGCTTTAGCGGCGGCCACGGCCGGGCCTACAGTATCGACGTCTGGAAATAACGGTCTGTTTATGTAAAACGTAAAGGGAGCACCTTCATCGGTGCTCCCTTTTTTTCGCAATGAATGAGTGACCGCTTATACCTCGTGCTTCCTGTTGCACCTCGGGCAGGATACGGTTTTCCCGCTGTACCCGGGCGGCAGTTTGATGGTCGCCCCGCACTCGCAATCGATTGTCCGGTAATTGTTCACCTTCCAGAGAGCGTTCGTCGTCTCGCGTATCCGCTGGGCTTCATCGGGGTCGTCAGCCCGGGAAGCCGGTCTGGTGTTCGGTACTGCCCCTGCGCTGGTCAGTCCGCTGACGCCGGGCAGTGTTCCCCCGCCTTTATGCACCTGCTTGTAGGCTTCTTCATAACTGGTAAATGACGCCCCTCCACCCATCTTCCTCAGGATTTTTATCCTCTCGGTAAGCGGCGGATGGGTGCTCGAAAGGTCGCTGAACTTTACTCCTTTTTCACGGAACGGGTTAACGATGTACATTGGCGCCGTCGCTTTGTTGGCTGATTTCAGTTGACCGGTCGATTGCCCGAGTTTCTCAAGGGCCGACGCCAGTCCTTCAGGGTACCGCGTATATAACGCTGACGAAGCATCGGCAAGGTACTCCCGTTTTCTGGAGATGGCAAAATAGATGAATTGCGCCAGGATGGGGGCAAGAATCGCCAGCAGGATTGCTACCAGCATGATGATTGCCTGCGCTCCTCCGCCGCCGCTGTTACGTGAATTCCGTGACCGCCCCGCTCCTCCGAACAGCATGATTCTCGAACCGTACCAGGCAAGAATAACGATTGTTCCCAGCAGAACACTCGTCATCGCCATCAACAGCACATCCCTGTTTTTAATATGGGCTATTTCATGGGCAATGACACCCTGCAATTCGTCACGGTTCAGCTTGTTGAGTAGCCCCGTTGTAATCGCCACCGCCGCTTTCTTCGGGTCCCTGCCGGTGGCGAACGCGTTCAAAGCCGGGTCATCGATAATGTAAATCGAAGGCATGTATTCAAGCCCCGAAGCTATCTTCATTTCTTCGACAATGTTGTAGAGACGGGGATGGTCCTGCGGACCGATTTTTTTCGCGTTCGAAAGCGTCAGCAGAATGCTGTCACCCTGAAAATACCCCACCAGGCTCATCAGACCCCACAGTACCAGGGCTCCGATTAACCCTCCGGTCGGGCTGTCCAGGAACACCATGCCCAGCAGGTATCCCAGCGCCAGCAGAATCAGCCCCATGGCAAACACCAGGATAACCGTCCGTCTCCGATTCGATTGTATCTGTTCCCACATATACGGTGTATCCCTTTAGCTGAAACTCACTTTCGGCGCCTGCCGTTCCTCAGGTGATTCGGTTTCGAAGAATTCGCCGGCCTTGAAACCGGTCATATTCGCAATGATGTTCGAAGGGAACATCTCTATTTTGTTGTTGAAATTGAGCACCGAATCATTGTAGTACTGCCGTGAAAAACTTATTTTGTTTTCGGTCGAGGTCAGTTCTTCCTGAAGTGCCAGGAAATTCTGATTGGCCTTCAATTCAGGGTAGGCTTCAACCGTGACGAGCAGCCGTGAAAGCGCTGCGCTCAGTTCACCTTCGGCTTTACCGATTGCCGCTGCCCCGCCGGATTGAGACACTTTCTGTGCCGCCGCCCGGGCATTGGTCACTGCCTCCAGTGTTTCCCGTTCGTGGGTCATGTACCCTTTCACTGTCTCGACAAGGTTCGGAATAAGGTCGTAACGTCGTTTTAACTGAACATCGATTTGCGCCCAGGCATTCTTGACCTGATTCCGCAACCTGACCAGCCCGTTATAGGTAGCAATGAAAAAGATACCGAGGATAACAACGATTCCCAGTATTATCCAGACTGCCAGCATGTGATAGTACCTCCCTTTGTTATTTGTACGCGATATACCTTAAATGTTGAAAAATTCTTCGATAAACTGCACGGCTTCATTACCGGCATCGGCTTTTTTCTCCGTACCGACATGCTTTGCCAGTTCCACCACTTCACCGCCGTCGAACCAGATTCCGTGTCCCCGTCCGCATACATCGAGAATGACGGGCGGTGTTTCACCCACCGCTTTCTTGTTCATTTTGTTCCGGCAGATTGGGCACCGGATTTTCTTCTCGGTTGTTTCTGCATCGTTCTGCTGAATCATATCCTTGAGAAATGAATCGATACCCTCCGAACCATGTAACCTGAACATCAGCTCGAGTTCACCGGAATCGAACCACACTCCCCTGCATTCCGGGCAGATATCAAGCTCGATTTTCTGGTACTCTACCACCACCATGTCTTTTTTACATGCCGGACATATCATCGGTCGCACCTTAATGAAGCATTATCACTAGTGTATGGGCTGGCATGCCGGGTGTCAAGATTTCAGCGTATTTATCGATTATATCAATATAATGTTAAGAAGGAATGAATTATCCTGAATAAAGAAGAGGGAGTTTTCCAACTCCCTCTTCTGTCTTGTTAAAGAATCGTGTCTAAATGTCCTCGTTACACTTGATGAGAACCCTGGCATACTTGCCGGTCTTGTGGGCTTCGATACCCTTCATGAAATCCTTCAGCGGGAACGTCGGACCGTCCATCATCGACTTTAAATCGAGCTGCTCCAACATATCGACGGCTCTTGGGAACAGGTTGGATTGCCCGAACACGCCGTGCATATGGACTTCTTTGAACCAGATTTTGTGTATTTCGTAATCCAGTTTCGGGTTGTCGGGATAAACACCGAAGAAAACGATGTGGCCGCATTGAGCCACAACATCGATGCAGCCCGGTATCATCTCGGAATAGCCGGACGCTTCAATTACCCGGTCGAATCCGCGCGGGCTGATTTTCAAAGCTTCTTCTACCCAGTTTGAATTCTTCGGGTCGATGACGTGCTTCGCTCCCAGCTTCAGAGCCAGGTCCCTCTTGAAGGACACCGGTTCAACAACCGTGAGGTCTTTCACACCCTGCAATTTGGCTAACTGGACAATGATACTGCCGCAGGTGCCTGAACCGATAACGATTGCGCTGTCGCCCATTTTCGGCGGAGCCAGGTCGATTGCCGGCAGACACGCTCCGATATTCTCGGTCAGCGTCGCCTCTTCGAGTGAAATGCTCTCCGGCAGCTTCCAGACCTGCCGCTCATGCACGGTGATGTATTCGGCCATCATCTGGTCGAGGTATCCGTACGGATAATCCTTTCGTTCACAGAATGTTTCGCGGTCGTGCATGCAGTTATAACAGGCGCCGCAGTAGCGGTACTGGTCAAGCGCCACTCTGTCGCCGACTTTCAGTCCTCTGGCAACTGCCCCCGGACCGAGCTCTTCGATGATACCTGACGCCTGGTAACCCAGCCTCCACGGCAGCGGCAACACCAGTTCACCGGTGATGATGAACGGGTCGAACGCCCCCACGCCGCAATAGGCAATTTTTACCTTGACTTCTTCAAAACCCGGGTCCGCCAGCGGCATTTCTTTCAGAACCGCTTTTCCAATTTCTTCAACTATTACAGCTTTCAATTAAAAATCCTCCTTGATGTATTACACAGGTGCCGGCAGCTGAAATCGGCACAAAGTGTCTCAATCATATAAAATCGCGATGAGAAAATCAAACCGTATTCCGTGTCTGTATACGTCGTATCGAATAAAGTGTACAATGACCCTACAGGAAATGTTACCCGGGCTAAGGAGGTTTCACATGTCATCGGAATATCAACAGAGACAGGCCGAATTCGCTAAAAAAGCGGCGGAAAAAGAAGCTGCCGACCGTCAAAAAGAGGTCATCATCGGCACGCTCACCGGCAAAGCAGAAAAAAACATCAGCGCCGGTAAAGAACTCAAGATTAAAATGAACGATGTTGAACAACTCAGTTTCACCCTTTCTTATGATATGGCCAAAGGCGATTCGTTGAAAATCACCATCCAGGCAGACCCGTCTCTCAGTGGACAGAAAGGTCTTACTTACGGACGCGAAAAACAGATTCGGGCGGATGAAGCCTCCGGCAGGGTGACCGGTACCATTAAAAAAGACCGTGACATGAAAATCAAAATCGATGATATAGAAACTCAGAAGTTTCAGCCGTCCTCAGAGCTGGATAAAGGCGATTCCATCCGCATTCTCTTTGAGCGTATGTAACCGGTAAACGGTCATCTGACCGTCATTCCCATTTTCGCCGGTTTCGGTTATGATAAAGAAAATTTTCGTTTGGAGGAATAATACATGGGTAAATATTTACTGCTGGTAGGAATGTATGTTCCGGATAAGGCCAAGGAAAAAGAATTCAATGACTGGTATAACACCGTTCACCTTCCGGATGTTCTCGAAATTTCTGAATTTGAGAAAGCGACTCGCTGGGAAAATATCGCCCCCGCAGAGAAAGACGCCAAGTTCCTGGCCCTCTATGAAATTGAAACTCCTGACATCGAAGCAACCATGAAAAAACTCGAGGCAACAATCGGTGAAAAAGCCAAAGCCGGCCGTATGAGTAATCTTGGTGCCCTTGCCTGGAGAGGGACGTTTAAACAGATATACACGCTTTAACAGCGGTATTCAGAGTAAAAAAAAGGGAGAATCTATTCTCCCTTTTTTGTGTTGTCCGTACTGTCCTCTGCATCCGTATGCGGCGGATGCGTCTGTAACTTGCTTCTCTTCCAGAAGTAGTAGAGAATGAACCCGACTATCCCGGTTAGAAGAATGCCGCCGACAAGCAGTCCTCCGCCAATCATCACTTCCCCGGCGGCCAGGGCCCCTATCCCCGCTGATAAAAGCATCAGACCGAGAAAAAGTAACCCTATGTAGACAATCTGCTGCTTGTTGCTCATTTGAGTTACTATATAGTAAATTTTCAAAATAATCAATAGTTATGTATATAAAATTAGGAAAAAGGGAGTGGTTTCACTCCCTTTTTAACGATATTGTAATAGTAGTATTACATTTCTTAACGCCAGACATCGATGCCGTACGCCGGGTCGGCATTTCTCCCCGCATCGCCCCGTCCCCGCACCCAGAGGGCCATCTCCTCGCCGCCGCCGGAAACGATGATGCAGTTATCGAACGGATTCTCCACCGCCGGTACCATGTAGGCGTCAGGTAGTTCTTTCCACGGTTTCCCGGATGTTTTCTCGATTGATTTCCAGGCATTCGTCCAGACGTCCGGGCTCTGGTGCGTCCGGTATTCCTTCACCGTCATGAAGCTCTGCCGGTACAGCCACTCGTAAACTGCCTGCTTCGTTTTGAATCCGTAAAGCTGCAGGTCACGGGCCATTTCCGGCAGGAGAAAGAATGTCTTCCCCCCTTCGCCGTCCGACCATATACTCTTGATGAAATACTCCATCCAGTTATGCGGCCCCTGAATACCTTTTACTCCTAATCGGCGCGCAATACCGCCGTGCCCGCTTTTCTGTAACTCGCGGTAGCCTCCCGGGGCAAATTCTGTGTTCCGGCTGTATTCATCGACACGGAACCCGACAACGCAGCTTT
>CAYSQK010000096.1:0-7075 GCA_964433075.1 uncultured Dehalococcoidales bacterium | reverse complement strand
GCCGCCCTCTCAGCATCTGCTTTTGTTACCCGTACCGGTTCCTTATGTACATTGTTCATGCTTTCAGTATAAACGGAAATCCCCCGGTTTAAAATATAAACCCGCCGTAAAGTTAGCCGGCGGTCAGCGAAACGATGAGGAACGCTGCGAACAACACAAGCCCCACCGGCGTCATCGCCTGCCTCTCGGTACGACTCTGCGAATTGGCTTTCATCAGTGTGACGGCGCCGAAAATAACCGTACACATCCACACAACGCCGAACGCCAGCCCGTCGCTCAGAATCGTTTTAACCATGTCCGCTCTCTCCAGCACGCAGAACGAAACAAAAACGCAAATTCCGGCAATCACCCCGCTGGCTGCCCTGAGCCCCCACGGCAGCACCGTGAATTTTCCGCTCCAGGCAGCTTTCCCGAGAGGAAAACGAAGGGCCAGCAATAGGTAAAATATTGCCAGCCCGTTCAATACGATTGCTGCTGTCAGTGCTGCTGCTTCGGTCAAAACTGCCGCCCGTTATTTTCTGTCTTTTCCCTCTATTATATCGTTCTCCCGATAGCTTCCGCTATCCCCTTCAGCTCTTTCATCAGTTCTGCAAACCGCTCCGGCGTCAGCGACTGAAGCCCGTCGACGAGCGCCTTCTCCGGCTCCGGATGCACTTCGATGAGCAAACCGTCGGCGCCTGCCGCCACTGCCGCCCTGGCAATCGCCGGGACGAGTGAGTAGTGTCCGGCTGCATGGCTCGGATCGACGATAACCGGCAGGTGGCTCGATTTCTTGATGACCGGTATGGCGGAAATATCGAGGGAGAACCGGATACTGTCCTCGAATGTACGGATTCCCCTCTCGCACAGGATGACATTCTTGTTCCCTCCGGCCAGAATGTAATCTGCCGCCGTCAGCCATTCGGTAACCGTGCACGAGAATCCCCGTTTCAGGACGACCGGCCGCCGGCTTTTACCCGCCGCCGTCAGCAGTGCGAAATTCTGCATGTTCCGCGCGCCTATCTGGAGAATATCGGCCGTTTTCGCAACGACCTCCACATCAGCCGGTTCGACCACCTCGGTAATCACCGGCATATCGTACTGCTGCTTGACCCGGTCAAGCAGCTCCAGTCCCTTTTCCTCCAGTCCCTGAAAACTGAAAGGAGATGTGCGGGGCTTGAAAGCACCTCCCCGCAGGACCGTCGCGCCGGCACCTTTCACCAGCCTGGCCGCTTCCGCAAGCTGCGCTTCGTTTTCAACGGCGCAGGGGCCGGCCATGACGATGATTCGCTTCCCGCCGATTGTAAGACCGTTGACAGGAACCATCGTATCTTCAGCCTGTACCTCCCGCGAGGCAAGTTTGTACGGCTTCATTATCCTTGTCACACTTTCGACGCCCGACATCACAGCAAAAACGTCGGAAGATACCTGACCGGTGTTACCGCCCAGAACGGCTATAACCGTCTTCTCGGTGCCGACATTCATCTGCACTCTCCACCCGTATGACTTTACTTTCTCAACCACTGCGTCTATTTCCTGCCTGGCAGCCCCCGTTTTCATTTCTACTATCATCGGTCACCGTCTCCTACTTTAATTTTAATTCCTCGGCAATCTCGCGGAATATCGCGAGAGAACCTTCGACCGTCCTGTCATCGGTGCAGTACGAAATCCGGAAAAACCCGGGCGTCCCGAAACCCTGTCCGGGGACAACCAGCAGACGCCGGTCGTGGCACAGATTGACGAATGCAACGTCATCTTCGAGCGGCGATTTCGGAAACAGGTAAAATGCTCCCTGCGGTCTGACGACCGAATACCCCATCTCGGTCAGATTATTGAACAGTAAATCCCGCTTTTTCTGGTATTCGAGAATCGATACCGTCACACTCTGGAGCTTGGCAACAACTTTCTGCATCAGCGCCCCCGCGTTCACGTACCCGAGTATCCGGTTACAGTGAATCACCCCGTTCACAATGTCGTCATGGTCTTCTATTTTCGGATTGACGGCCACGTAACCGATTCTCTCGCCCGGCAGCGCCAGGTCTTTCGAGTGCGACGTAATCGTAATCGTCTGGTCATAGTGCTTCCATACCTGATTGTGAACTTCCCCGTCGAATACGAGTGCTGCGTAGGCTTCATCGTTAACGTGGACGATTGCTCGGCCGATTTCTTTCGATTTCATCTCCAGAAGGTCGCCCAGCTTGTCCCAGAACTCGTGGCTGTACATGACGCCGGTCGGGTTGTTCGGTGAATTGGTCAACACTACCCGCGTCTTCGCCGTAATCGCTTTTTCGAGCATTTCGAGCCTGGGAATAAAATTCTCATCGGTCGGAACAATGACCGGGACACCGTCGTGATTATCGATGTAGTTGACAAACTCGGCAAAAAACGGCGCAAAAACAATAACCTCATCGCCGGGGTCAAGGAGCGTCTTGAAAACCGTATTCAGAGCGCCGGCCGCCCCGCAGGTCATGACGATGTCCTTGCCGGTAAACTTCATCCCGGCTTCGATTGATAACTGCTTGGCAACCGCATCCCTCGTCTCCATGAATCCGGCATTTTCCATGTACCGGTGCATCCCCGGCACCGGATTGTTAACCATATCCCTGAGCACCATGTTGAACTCTTTCGGCGGTTCCATGACCGGATTCCCGAGCGTGAGATCGAAAACGTTCTCGGCGCCGAATTTCTGTTTCATCAGGGTTCCCTCTTCGAACATTCTCCGTATCCAGGAACCCTGGGACATATTCTTCTTGACTCTATCTGAAATGGGCATGTGTCGTGTAATTTCCTTCCTTTTTTTTGTTATTATTTGTACCGGATGATTGTTACAGTGCTGCCTTTCGATAGAGCCGCATATGTACCGGGCAGCGGTACGCCCTGTACTGCATCAATTGCATGCAGCGTTACGTAATTGACCGCTCTGTGCCCTGCACCATCCTTCATGTCCGCTCCGGTGAAACCCGGACGCCCGGTGATTATCATGTCACCCATCGTTTTCTTCTACTTTCCTTTATAAACGTTGTTCTGAAACTGGAGCGTCGCAAACAAATCATCGATTGTTTCTCCGCGCCTGATTAACTCGACCGAACCGTCCGACCGGAGCAGTAACTCCTGCGGCCTCAGCCAGCCGTTATAATTTCCCCCCATCGCCCGCGAATGAGCGCCGGTATCGTGCTGGACCATGATGTCCCCGATTTCCGCTCTCGGCAGCCGCCGCTGCACGGCAAACTTGTCCGTGTTCTCGCACAGCGGTCCGACAACGTCGACGACCTCTTCGTTCCCCGTCCGGGGTTTCCCGTCCGGACTGAGAATCGTTATGTGATGGTATGCCCCGTATATCGCCGGCCGCGGATTACCGGACATGGTCGCGACATCGACACCGATATACTCGCGGTACTTCGACATCCGGTTGACAACCGTTGCTGCCAGTACCCCGTGGGGGCCCGTCGGGTACCGCCCGCACTCCATGTACAGATTCGGCAGGTACCCGTTCCTTTGTTCGAACTCATGCATCAGCCTGCCGGCTTCTTCGGCCAGGCCGGGCATGTTGAAAACAGCATCGTCGGGACGGTACGGAATACCGACGCCGCCGCCGATATTGAAAAACTCGAACCTGATGCCCGTTCCCGCCGTCACCCGCTCCATGACCTCGAGCAGCATTCGCACAGTTTCAACCATGTAGCGGAAGTCCCGCTCGTTCGAAATTATCATGGTGTGAAGGCCGAACCGCCTCGCCCCCCGGTCTTTCGCCCGCCGGTACGCGTCAATCACCTGGTCATGGGTAAGACCGTACTTCGCTTCCACCGGATTCCCGATGATGGCCGTCCCTGTCCGGCGTTCGCCCGGATTGTACCGGAAACAAATCAGCTCCGGCATCGCCGGCACCTTGTCAATCAGACTGATATCATCGAGATTCAGAATACAGCCGCCGTCGGCAAGCGCCAGGTGCATCAGCTCATCGGAGGTGTTGTTCGATGTCAGCAGAATGTCCTCGGGATTGAACCCGCATTGCCGGGCAAGGAGAACCTCTGATATCGAACTGCAGTCGAGACCGAATCCCAGCGATTTCATTAAACGCAGTATCGCCGGATTCGGCAGGGCTTTAACCGCGAAAAACTCCTTGAACCCCTTTATATCCTTGAATAACGCTTTCCACTGTTCGGCAGTATCGGTAATGCCCCGCTCATCGTAGATGTGAAACGGGGTACCGAAATGGCTGATTATCCCCGGCAGCGCCGGAAATAACCGTTCCTGAAAAGCTTCGGACATCGGCATGATTCGTTTTCTCCTGTCTTCTTTCTATCGTTTTTCTGGAATAAAAAAACCCGGAAACTCTCACTTCGTGCTTCCGGGCTTGGCGGTAACGGGCTAAATACTCGTTGAGTTATCCTTCGATTTTCCGTACAGGAAACCGCCAGGCCCACATATACTTGTAGGTCCAAAAGGTAAACTCAAAAGCGAATTGCGGGTTCCTGTGTACCATCTGTTGTACCTTATATACTCCTGATTGTGATTATAGTATGAATGTCAGAGGCTGTCAATCGGCATATTCTCTGATTCGCAATGTCTCCTGTATTCCTTTATAATACCACCATTCAGAATATCCGAATTTGTCAATCAACGGAGGGAACCATGACAGAAATATGTATCTCTGAACCGGCACAGGAAATAAAAGTACTCACCGAAGCTGAAGTCGTTGTCGTCGGCGGCGGTCCCGGAGGCCATTCGGCGGCCGTTGCCGCCGCCCGGAGCGGCGCGAAAACCGTCCTCGTCGAACGGTACGGCCACCTCGGCGGCATGGCCACCGGCGGCATCGTCATTCAGATTCCCCACATGAGCGACGGCTCGGAAAATCAGCAGATTGCCGGGCTCACTCAGGAATGGCTTGACCGGCTCGACCCCATCGGGGGCGTCCTCGTCCCGCGGCGAAAGGACATCGGCTCGTCCGACCCGAAACTCGTCAGCTACTGGCGAAGGTTTGCCGGCAACACTCGCAACGGCAAAATCGAATATACCGCCTGGGTCGACCCCGAACTCCTGAAATGCGTCCTCAACGATATGGCGGAAGAAGCGAAGGTGAAACTGCTGCTCCACTCGTGGGGCACCCGGGCGATTACCGAAAACGGCGCCGTCAAAGGAGTCATTTTCGAAAGCAAATCGGGACGGCAGGCAGTAACAGGGAAGATAGTCATCGACGCTACCGGTGACGGCGACCTCCTCCCCTCCGCCGGAGCGGAATGGGAAGGTGGCTTCGACCCCTCTCTGCGGAGCTCGATGCTTGCCCTCGTCTTCAGAATCGGCAACGGCGATTATCAGAAATATTGCGATTTCCGGGACGAAAATCCGGAACGGGCGCAGGCCCTCATGAAAGAAATGACGGCATACGCCGGAACGATGCTCATGCCCTTCCCGACTCCCCGTAACGATGTCATGTGGGTCAACAACTGGATACCCGGACTCGATAACCTGAACGTCGAGCACCTCACCGAACTCGAAGTCAGCATGCGGAAAATGATGCGTAAAGGGCACGAATTCCTGAAAAATAACGTCCCGGGGTTCGAAAACAGCTTCATTCTCGATACCGCCTCGCAGACCGGCACCAGGGGAGGACGAAGAGTCATCGGCGAAACCCGTATTTCCGAAGATGACCTGAAAAACGGAAAGAAGTACGAAGATACCATCGCCGTTTTCTCCCGCCTCGGCTCGCAGGGGCCGGACGATTTTACGTACATTCCCTATCGGTGCCTCGTACCGGTCAAAACTGACGGACTGCTGGTGGCAGGCCGCAGCTTCTCCTCCGACGGCCACGCCAACAACATGGCCAACCTCATCCCCCACTGTATCGCCATGGGGCAGGCAGCCGGAACCGCCGCCGCTATGGCCGTCCGCGAGGGTATCCAGCCCAGAAAAGTCGACTATAAAAAACTGCAGAAGAATCTGCTCGCCCAGGATGTTCTGCTTCCCGGCGCAGTATAAAAAAACAACATTACAGAGGAGTGGTATGGCTGAAAAACAGTACACGAACAACATAAGAAAAGGTGTCGCCGACAAAAAAATATCGGAAGGCAGGGGGCCGGTCATCCAGGCCGTGCTCGATAGCCCGGCCGGCTGGTCGGGAATCAAACACAGAATCGACTGGAAATACATCACCGCCCCGACCGTCCTCGTCGACGAACCTCACTATCACGATTTCGAAGAGCTCATCATCATCCAGGGGAATAATCCGGCCGATTACCGGGACTTCGATGCCGAAGTGGAAATCACCCTCGGTGAAGAAGGCGAAAAACACATCATCACCGGTACCACCCTGCTCTGCCTCCCGAAAGGGCTGGTACACGGCCCCGTCAAGTTCACCAGGGTCGGCAAACCGGTTGTTTTCGTCGTATACCAGATGGCCCCGGATTACGAACGGAAACCGGCGAAAATTTCAGAGAAACCTCAGCCGCAGGGAGTCACGAAATACGGCAGGTACGTCGTCCGCGAACCCCGCGGGCAAGACCCCTTCAACACCCCGACCCAGGTCTGGGGAGTCAGTATCAACGAAAAAACCCTCGCCACCGTCGGCAAAATAGAATGCAACAGCAACTGCATGGGCATCACCGGAACCCAGATGCTGACCGACCCGCCTCACGACCATAAATTCGATGAAATACTCTTCCTCATTCCCGCCGACTATAAAAACTGGCCGGAACTCGGCGCCGAAATGGAAATCGCCATCGGTTCGGAGTGGGAAAGACACACCATCACCACCGCCGCCGTCATCTGCCTGCCGGCAGGCACGTCTCACTGCCCGGTGTACATGAAGAAAGTCGATAAGCCATTTTACTGGGGACACATCGTCCCCGAGTACGCTTACGGTTATGCTGACCCGGATAAACAGGTACCCGGCACCTAGGCAAACGGCTTTTCTCAGTTGTAAAAAACACGAAAGACCCGAATGTACATTCGGGTCTTTTCATTTTAGGCGGTACAGGTAAACCGGAGGCTACTTCCAGGACGCTATCAGGTCTTCCACCTTGATGGCGGCATAGGTCGTCGTCTGGAGATCGGAAGAGCGTCTGTAGGGAAAGAGTGTAGGATAGGGTGGTGGGGGGGG
>CAYSQK010000095.1:0-7100 GCA_964433075.1 uncultured Dehalococcoidales bacterium | reverse complement strand
CCGGGTATCCCTTCGGTGTTTGCCTGGCAATAGGCCTCGACCGGAGTGTCATCAGCCGGCTGGAGGATGGGCCGACAAAGGAGTACTACAACGAATATTCCAGGGTGAATGCGCTGCTCGATGCTGCCGGTGAAAAAGTAGCCGGATTACTGAAGTCGGAAGGGTATGACGCTGTCTGTATTCCTGCGACCAGTTCGACCATCGATACCGGCAGCGATATTCAGGATATTTCGATGAAAACGCTGTCCGCCCGTATTTCACATAAAATGATTGCCACTCGCGCCGGATTGGGGTGGATAGGGAAAAGCGACCTGCTGGTCACCCGTGAATTCGGTACAGCCGTCCGGCTGATAAGTGTGCTTACCGATTGTCCGCTGACCGCCGGCACGCCGAGCGATGAGTCCGATTGCGGTGACTGCCGTGCCTGCGTCGATGCCTGCCCGGCAGGCGCTCTCAAAGGTGAAACCTGGTACGCGGGCATCAGCCGGGAAGTTCTGATGGATGTTGAGTCATGCCGGAAAACAACCCGCGAACTGACGCAGCGTAATTTCGGCGAAGCGGTGTCTATCTGCGGCAAGTGTATCATTGCCTGCCCGTGGACGAAGAAGTATCTGACGCCCCGGCCATGACGGGCGGAGTGTCTTTTTTCAGTGTCAGTTGAACCAGTATCATCGCTCCCAGGATGAGAGCGGCGCCGGTGGCTGTCTGCCATGTGAACGGGTCGCCGCCGAACGAGATTCCGAATATGCCTGCGAATACCGGCTCCATCGTCAGGATGATTGCCGTATGAAACGGGGGGAGAATCGATTGTACCCATGTTTGTATGATGAAGGCGAACGCGGTTGCGAGGAGCGCCGTGATGCCGATGGCAATCCAGACGCTGGTATCGACCGGTATGGTAATGCCTTGCGGGACGGAGGCGATGAATGAGACGACGGCAACCGTGATAATCTGGATGAAGGCCAGTCCGTAGGCGTTGTGGGCCGGCGCCCACTTTGCCAGCGTGATAATATGACAGGCGAACAGCAGGGCGCAGAGCAGGGTGAGCAGTTCGCCGGTGCCGATTGACCAGCCGCGTAGCGCGAGGAACCCGAGGCCGATTGTCGCGGTGACGACGGAAATCCAGACGAATCCGTTCGGCTTTTGCCGCAGCACAATCCAGGCGATGACCGGCGTCAGGACTACTGACATACCGGTGAGAAAGCCGGAGACGGTTGCCGAGGCTGTTTGAAGCCCGAATGTCTGGGCGATGTAGGCTGAGCCGAGAAACAGACCGGATATGATTCCCCGCAGCACCCCCCGCCAGGTGAATTTTCTCAGGCATAACGGCCGCAGGATAATCATCGCCAGCGCCGCCACCAGGAAACGTATCCACAGAAAGTCCATTACCGGGACGAGCGATATCGCATTCTTGACAAGGACGAACGTCGAACCCCAGACGGCTGTTACGATAATCAGCGCCGTCACCGCGAGAATTCGTGAGTTTTTCCATTGTACCGGCATGGGCATTAAGAAAGGGCTTTTTTTAAAAAAGCCCCGGTCCTTTCTCGATGAGAGGTCATGAAGGTGTAAGGAAGACGGAGTATCTCTCTTCTCTCTATAATAGCAAAGTATTGGTTGTTCAGATACTCCACCCGCTTTGTGCTGCCAACAGCCGGAACGGCGAAGTTCTTGCCGGTTTCGCTTAGGCGAGAGCTTCGACCAGGACGTTGTCGCGGTCGATAATTTTCGTCAGCTTTCGGTACAGCTCATCACAGTAGCCGGTCGAGACGAATCTCAGCACGTCGACGTGCGTTCCGTTCTCAATCTTCAGAATAACCTGGTCATCGCCGGTGTACTCATGGAACAGTTCATTCATTTTCTTAAGGCGTTCCAGATCTTCATCCTGCTGTTCCGTCTGCTTCATGCGGATAACGAGCCGCCGGGCAGCCGGGACGGCTTCTTCGACGGCGATTTCCTCGACGGCTGTCTGCTTTTTCCCGTTACCGTTCGGTGCCGGAGCCGCTTTTTTTATGGGGGTCAACTGGAGGAAATCAGCACTATTGACGGTGAGCTGTATATCTTCATCCCTGACCTTGACCTTCAGGTTAAGTTCAAGCAGGTTATTTTCATTCCACAGATTCTTTGTGTTTTCGTAGTCGCGAGGCCATACCACTATCTCGATTGAGCCTGAATTGTCTTCGATTATCGCTTTAACGAAGGTCTTTGCATCCTTGCGGGTGGTGAGGAAGGTGACGCTGGAGACTTCACCGATAACCGTAACATCCTGGCCGTCAAGTTCGCTATCGATTTCCACACAGTACGTTGCATCGGGTTTGTATTCCTTGGGGTCGGGCAGTTTTCGTGAGAAGGGGATGCCTATCATCTCCTTTTCCCACGCAGCCATTTCGCGGTCGGAGGCTTTCGCTTCGACCATTTCGAGGTTCGGCAGGGGGACGGCGGCCGTCTGTCCGAACATGTCGAACATCGTCGTCTGTCCGGTTTCCCTCATTTTCTGCTCTCTCTGGGCGAGTGAGAGAATATCGTTAATGTTATGGAGCAGTGTTCCCCGGTCGTACAGTGTATCGAACGCCCCGGCCTTTATCAGGCTTTCCATTGTCCGCCGGTTGATGCTGTGAAGGTCGCACCGGCGGCAGAAATCTTCAATCGATTTGAATTCACCGTCTTTTTCACGTTCGGTGATAATCGATTCTATGGCACCGTCACCGACATTCTTGATGGCGGAAAGGCCGAACCGTATCGACGGCGTCCCGCTGTCTTTTTCAATCCAGAAGCGGTCTTTGCTTTTCTGGATATCAGGCGGCAGCAGCGGGATATTCAACCGGCGGCATTCGGTAACGGCGTTGATGATTTTTTCCGTCTGACCGGCGTTGGCGGTGAGAAAGGCGCTGATATACTCGACCGGATAATTCGCTTTCAAATAGGCGGTCTGGTAGGCGATGAGCGCATAGCTGAACGCGTGAGCTTTGTTGAAGGCGTAACCGGAAAACGGTTCGATGAGGGCGAAGATGTCGAGCGCTTCCTGCTCGGTGAAGCCGTTCTTTTTGGCGCCTTCCATGAACGTCTGTTTTTCCTGACGCATCTTTTCGGCAATCTTTTTTCCCATTGCCTTACGGAAAACGTCAGCCCGGCCGAGAGTATAACTGGCTACTTCCCGGACGATGAACAGCACCTGCTCCTGGTAAACGATGACACCGTACGTTTCTTTCAGGATGTGTTCGAGCGCGGGATGCGGGTATGTAATCGGTTTCTTGCCGTTCTTGGCGTCGATGTATATCGGAATCTGCTCCATCGGGCCGGGGCGGTACAGCGCAACCATGGCGGCGATATCGCCGAATCTGGTTGGTTTCAATTCCCTGATGTACCGCCGCATGCCGGAGCCTTCGAGCTGGAATACGCCGGTCGTGTCGCCGGCGGAGAGCAGTTCATAGGTCTTTTTATCGTCCAGCGGGATTTTGTTGAGGTCGAGGTTTATCCCCTGGCTTTCCTGTATCATATCGATTGTTTTCCCGAGGATGCTCAGGTTGGCGAGCCCCAGAAAGTCCATCTTCAGCAGGCCTATCTGGGCGATTTCCTCCATGTTGAACTGGGTCATCATCGTCGAATCGTCTTCACCGCGGGTTGGTTTCTGAAGCGGGACCGTGCCGATGAGCGGGTCGCGGGCAATCACCACCCCGGCGGCATGGGTGCTCGAGTGGCGGGATATACCTTCGAGGCGGCGGGCATTGTCGACGAGATTCCGGACGATGGCGTCCTGGTGGTACAGGCTCTTCAGTTCAGGATTTTCCTCCATGGCTTTGTCGAGCGTCATATGCGGGGCACCGGGCACGAGCTTGGCAACCCGGTCAACGTCCGCGTAGGACATGCCGAGGGCTCTTCCGACATCCCGCAGGGCGGCCTTGGCACCCAGTGTCCCGAAGGTGATAATCTGGGATACGTGGTCTGCTCCGTACTTGCGGGTAACATAGGCGATGACTTCTTCACGGCGGTCGTCCTGGAAATCAAGGTCGACATCCGGCATTTCGATTCTTTCTTCGTTAAGGAACCGTTCGAAAACGAGACCGGATTCAATTGGGTCGATTTCCGTAATACCGAGACAGCGGAGGACGATGCTTGAAGCGGCACTTCCCCTGACGCCGAAGTGAATGTTCGCACTCCTGACAAAAGAGACGATATCCCAGACGACGAGGATGTAGTTGGCGAACTTGGTGTAGGTAATGACGCCGAGTTCATGTTTCAGGCGGTCCCGTATCTCCTGCGACGGGTTCGGGTAGTATTTCTCCAGCCCTTCGTAACACAGGTCGGAGAGGTATTCGTCCGGCGTTTTATCGGGCGGGATTTCTATCTGCGGCAACTGGAGTCGGCTGAAATCGAAGGTCAGATTGCACATCCCGGCGATTTCTTCCGTGTTCGATATAGCCTCGGGAATATCACGATAGAGGGCTTCCATTTCCTCGGGGCTTTTCAAGTAGAGGAAATCGCCGTCAATCTTCATCCGCTTTTCGTCATTGATGGTGCTGTTGGTGCCGATGCACAGCAGCAGTTCGTGGGCGGATGCGTCTTCTCTGTTAAGGTAATGGGTGTCACAGGTTGCCACGAGCGGGATATCGAGTTCCCGGCTAAGGGTTATCAGTTCCTGGTTGACGCGCTCCAGTTGCGAAATCGGATGGCGCTGTATCTCCAGGTAAAAGTTTTCGAGGTGGTCACGGTACCAGACAGCCGATTGCCTGGCGTCATCGAGCCTGTCCTGGAGAATCAGCGAAGGTATCTCACCGCTCAGACAGGCGGATAGTCCTACCAGCCCCTCGCTGTTTTCGGCGAGGAGTTCCTTATCGATTCTCGGTTTGTAGTAGAAACCTTCCAGGTGAGCTGTCGAGATAAGCTTTATCAGGTTCAGGTAGCCGGTGTGGTTCTTTGCCAGCAGGACGAGGTGGTAGCTGGATTTATCAGCGGTGGTTTTACTGTGCCGGCTGCCGACGGCGACATAGGTCTCGCAGCCGATTATCGGTTTGATGCCTTTTTTCAGGGCTTCATTGTAAAACTGGAGCGTGCCGTACATTGCCCCATGGTCAGTGATTGCCATGCTGTCCATGCCGAATTCTTTGGCACGGTCGAGCAGTTGAGGTATACGGCACATCCCGTCGAGAAGGCTGAATTCAGTATGTACATGGAGATGGGTAAACATCACTCCTCCCGGCGAGTTTTGCCTGGTCTGATTATAACACAGCCGGATTTTCGGATACATTCTCGGGGGATGGATTAAGGAGGCTTTACCGGCTGTTAAATCACCGCTTCAAGCCTGAAAGTTCGGTTTCCTGCCCCTTTTCTTCCTTTTCCGTTCAGTGTTTTCCGAAACGTGCCCGGTAAAGGAGGGTTGGCGGTTCATCATGTACCCGGCTGTCTTCCAGGTTCAGTTCTCCGGCAATCCTCTGTAAATCATCTTCGAATTGAAAAGCTTCTTCTTCACTCGAAGCGATTTTCTCGAATTCGATGATGAGGGGATAACCGAGTTCAGGGCATTCCATCTGTTTGACGTTGATATCGTACGGTTCATACCTGCCATAGGTATCGATTCCTTCGAACGACATGAATTTTACATGACCGAGCCGTTCGAGTTCATCGGACACTTCCTCGGGACCGGCTGCGCCGGTTGTGCCGCCGAGGTAACCGAGGACGGCGCTGTTTGACACGCCGTTGGTGATGACTTCTTCCATTTCCCGTCTGATGTTGGCATACCTGCCGGCGTCCGGCCCTTTCAGGCAGAGGTAGGAAATCGGATTCGTTTCCGGGAAAATGGTTCCGATTCGCAGCAGGCTGCCGAAGTGGAATAACTCCGGGCCGTATATGCTGCTTTTCCACGGCTTTATTTCCTTGAGGCACCCGTCAAGAAACGGTATTTTCCGGCGGGCTTCGGCAAGGCTGTCGAAGGCGAACCGAATTTCTACTTCAAAGGGTGATGTTTCATCCTGCACTGTTTCCTACCTCTTTTCCGTATCGATGAAGGTAATGATGCGCTCCGCCATGTCGGCGGTTGTCAGGGGTTCGGTGAATCGTAACAGCCGGCAGGCGAGGAGTCGGCTCCATTCCTCCTGCTGGACGCTGCTCCTCATTTCAGTTCCGGCGGTGTCATACCGGGCTGCCCACTCCATGAATTCGCAGTGGTTCCGATAATACCAGCCTCCCGGTGAGATGGCGTCGATGCCGTATCTCATTATTTCCCGTTCCTGAAGTCGCTGCATCCTCAAGTCATGCGGAATCCACAGAAAGACCGCCAGGGTAAACAACGGAATAGCGAAGTTACCCCAGTTGATAACGGCGCCGGAGAGCACCCAGTCGGTTTCTTTCTTCAGTTCTTTCTTCAGCAGGCCGATGCGTTCGAGTGTCGGTCTCGGCACCTGATAGGGTATCTCGGTTTTCATCCAGAAAAAGTCGTCGGTGTCGAGGTGCCGGATGTGAAGCCGTTCTGCCAGCGCTTTCCCGAGCGTGGTCGTTCCTGCTCCCGAAGCGCCGAAGACGTGAATACGGTTGTGTTTCTGCATCTCTCTCCATTCCCGTGAATTCATGGGAATGAATGATTCTACCACGCCGGAGCTTCTTTCATAAACAACCGGATGGCGTACTGTCAATTTGCCTCTCTGCGTTGTACAATCAATGACGACATGAAATTTCACACTATTAGCCGGGCAGCCAGAGTTCTCTTTATTCTCTGCATGCCTCTTTTTGTTTTTTCGCTCGTTCTCGGTGCCGCTTTCAATTATGTACCTTTGTACGAATATGGATTTCGGGAGTATGACGCCGGTTCGCGCCTCGGCATTGACGAAGCTGATTTAACCGGCATTGCGAAGGAACTGATTTCCTACTACGTGTCCGGTGACGAGTATCTGGATATCCGGATTGCAATTGAAGGGGAGGTGCAGGACCTTTTCAACCGGGAAGAACTGATACACATGAAGGATGTCAAAGGGCTTGTTCAGCTCGATTACCGGATACTCCTCGGTACCTTTTTGTATATTCTGGCGTATACCGTTATCCGGTTACGATGGACAGCGGACCGGCGGGCGCTTGCCCGAAGTTTCCTTGCCGGCAGTCTTCTGACCCTC
>CAYSQK010000094.1:2653-7102 GCA_964433075.1 uncultured Dehalococcoidales bacterium | reverse complement strand
GGGGATATCGATCTCTACGTTCCGCAGGCCCGGTTGCTGGCACTGGCGGAATCAAACCGGGCTGTTCCCAGACTGATTTATCTTTCGGCTCAGGAATCAGCACGAAAAAATGCCTATTTGATTGCCAGAAAGCTCGGCATGCCGTCAGATTATTTCTGGAAATTCGAATTCTGGCCGGCTGAGCGGGCGTATACGACTCTGGCGAAAATTGTCCACCGGATTTTCACGACCATCATGAATGAGGACGGTGAAGGAAAGCTGACCGTCAGGGAATTAACGGTCGACCCTTTCCGGATTAACATCGATTTCGAAGGCTGTGCCGAGTGCGCCGGTATCAGCGGGCTGAATTTCGGGATTTGCTACTACCATGCCGGGACGTTTGCCGGTATTATCGAAGCGCTGCTGAATCTGGAGAACCTGGACTGTTACGAGGAAACCTGCCACGCCGCCGGTCACGAACGCCGCACGTTTGTCATCGGGGATAAAAGCGGCCGTGAATTCACCGCTAAATTCGAAAGTTTTCTTTCGCCTCACGATATACAAATCAACCTGACGGAGCGATTGAATGCGAGCCTGAAAAAAGACAGTGTCCGGGCACTCGGCAATGCGGTCGATGTCAATTACCTCCGCCTTGTCACTGCCAATATTCTCCTCGATAATCCCCGGTTGTTCACGACGATGAATTCGGAAGTTGGTACCCGTTTCGGCTGCGATATCGCCGGAATGCTGATGAAATACTACGAAACGGAGCCGTGGGAAGCCGTGACGAATTACTACCGGGACATGTGCGGCCTGAACGCAGTAATCACGGGGCAGGATAATGAACTGACGGTGACCTTCAAAGAAATCACGCCGACGGTTTACAATACCATCGAAATGCAGTCATTTCTCGTCGGCGAACTGTCGGGGCTGCTGTCAGGGATGACGGGAAAAGAGATGCGCGTCAGAGAGAGCCGCATCACCGGCGACGGCCTAGTCGTCGTCCTTGTCCCACAAATCTGAAAAATCCATAGCATCGCTGCTCTCGGCTGCCTCCGGCACA
Source organism: uncultured Dehalococcoidales bacterium (assembly GCA_964433075.1). Classification (GTDB taxonomy): domain Bacteria; phylum Chloroflexota; class Dehalococcoidia; order Dehalococcoidales; family UBA2162; genus MGML01. The sequence goes on along the minus strand of CAYSQK010000094.1, from coordinate 6,060 downwards.
TCGGGTACGGAACCGCCGTTTTCCGGGGCTTTCGGCGGTACGGGTATTTCGTTTTTCGCTGGTGCAGGTGCATGCTTTTCGATATCCCTGATGACAAAATCTATCTGGCTCTTGACTGCCCGGAGCTCGTTTCTCGTGGCGTACTCGATACGGAGCATCGAACTGGAAATGGCATCGTAGCTGACGATTCCCCGGCTGACGAAGGCGATACCGGCTCTGTGAAACGCGAGGATACAGGCGTGACTGACATCGATGAGTTCATTTCTGGCGGCCGCCAGACCGATTTTCTCAAGCAGGTCAATATACCGCTCGGCAATCCGGGCGTGTTCCGCATCGGCAATCGATGACGCTGTCCCGGCAATATTGTCGAGGAGGTAGTTCAGCATGCTCAGCTTGTTGTTTTTCATGAGGTCGTCGACCAGATTCCGCAGGATATCGGGAATTTTGATGACTTCGGCGATATCCGATGACTTTTTCAGTATCGAAAGGAGCGAATCGATTGCCTGCTGTACCGCGACGTCGTAGTCCTTCTTCAGGGCAGCCGTTCCGAGGGTACGGATATGCTCGATGGCGGTGGCCGTTCCGGCGGTTTCACCGACTTCGCCGATGATACGGATGGTACGGACGACGATATCGTCATCTTCCGAGAGTACCCCCTGCTGACCGATTCTCAAGATGTATCCCATGAAATACTGGCGTATCCAGTCCGGTTCGCCTTTTTCGGTATTTTCCGTGTAGTTCAGGTAGAGTTTTTCAAGGGTGGTTCTGGTGGTATCCCGGTCACCCTTGATGATGGCTTTCTCGACGATTTCCACCACCGAGAGGACCTTGTCCATGTTGCTGGGCACATCGATGCGCCCGTTCCGGTAGAACCGTTTCAGAGAATGCAGGTAATCGGCATTGACCGAGTAGAGAATCTTGTCGATGATATAGAGCGGGTTAAGTTGGGCGGTCGTAAAAATAAAGTGGGGAACGAGCATCAGGAAACAGAGAAACTGCAGGATGGTCGATACGTCGGTAATCATGGTATCGGCTTCTTTCGGGTCGATGAATCCGACCACCCACAGGTTATAGAGCATGGTGCCGATGTAGAGGGTAATCAGCGACCACAGCATGAAGCTTTTGATGTAAGAATTCATGATACGGTGGCTGTATTCCTGGGAAGCGAACTGGACGGCCATCAGGCTGATGGAGATGACGATGGCGAAAATGGCCGCAAGGGCGCCGAGCCCGGAAATACCGATGACGTACTGGGCATTGAACTGGTCGGTATTGGCGATGCTGATATTGAAAACATCCGTTATCCTGATAACGGTCAGGATAGTAAAGACGATAATCAATCCCAGGGGAATACTGATTTCCAGTGTTCTGGCTTTCATCTGTTACCCCTTGCTTCGTGTGAATGATACCAGTGTAAATCATTCGTGACGCACAGGCAAGCCTGTCCGGCACAATCAGGGCGGTAACCGGATGTTTTTTGCTTTTTTTGCGTTACGGGTATAATAGATAGTGACACTATGAAAAAAGTTGAAATCGACAAAGGCGAAACCTATACCGGATTCCAGGAAGCACTGGCGCTTGTGAAAGCCAATACCGGGACGGCAGGGACAGATGTTCTCCCGCTTGCCGGATGCGCCGGATACGTCAGCGCCGGGGATGTATTTGCCCGGATAAGCAGCCCTGCCGGGAGAACCTCCCTCAAGGACGGGTTTGCCGTACAGTCGGCAGACACTGCCGGTGCGGACCGCGCCCACCCCCGGAAACTGACGCCGGCCGGGGCTGTTTTCGCCGGAGGCGCCGCTGCCGGCGGTATCAAGCCCGGGCAGGCGGTGCGCGTGTGTACCGGTGCTATGGTACCGGACGGCGCCGATGCGGTTATCGCAGCGGAGTTGTGCCGGGAAGAGGTGGACGGTATCCTTATTTTTGCTGAGAATGCTCCTGGCCAGAATATCCTGCCGGCAGGAGATGATGTTGCCGCTCATGACAGGGTGATTTCGAAGGGCCAGGTTATTTCGCCGGCGCTCCTTGCGTACGCGGCTGCCGGAGGAATCGACCGGCTGACGGTTTACCGGAAACCGCGGTTCGGCCTGATTTCCATCGGCGACGAACTGGTCGAACCTGGCCGTCCCCTGAGAGACGGGCAGATGTATGCCTCGAATCTCATATACAATGCGGGATGGCTGACGTATCTGGGAATTCCGTACGAAGCGGTGCTGGCAGCCGATGATGCCGAATCGATTGCCGGCAGGGTTTCGAAGATGGTGCCGCAGGTCGATGCAATCATCACCAGCGGCGGTGTAATGAACAGTGAGCGCGACTTAACCGTCGATGTACTCAATTCCCTTGGCTGGCAGATTAAGTTCCGCCACGTGCGTTCAGGGCCGGGAAAAGCGACGGCTTTCGGTGTTTTGCAGGGAAAGCCGGTTTTCTGTTTTTCAGGGGCGCCGGCCAGCAATGCGCTGGCTTTCCTCGAATTCGCCCTGGCAGGAATTCACCGGATGCTCGGTTTACCGGGAGACCCGCTGGAAGCGGGCACGGCAGTTTTGAAGCAGGATATAGAATTCAGAAATCCGGACTGGACTGAATTCAGGGAAGCCCGGCTCGAAACAGACGGTTCAGGCGGGACATTCGTCGTTCCTTTCTCCGGGAAAGGCCGGTTGAAATCAGGGGCTGCGGCAGATTGCCTCATCTGCAAACCGGAAGGGGTCGATACCATGAAAGCCGGGCAGACGGTAACCGTCCATCTGTTACCCGCTTTTCTCCGGACGAGGGTCTCTTTGAAGGAGGAACAGTCGCATGGCTGAGAATTCAAGGTGTTATTCCATCGTCAAAATGACTGATGGGGTCAAACAGGACGTCGAAGCCAGTATTGTCGTTGAATACTCGCTCTCTATCAGAGTTAACGGGGTGGAAATGGCGGTCCTCTCGTGTTCGCCGACGGACGTCGAATACCTGGCGGTCGGGTTCGCCCGGTCGCAGGGATTCATCGACCGGAAAAGCGATATCAAAGATATCGTCATCGGTGAAGCATCGGTCGATATCCTGACGAACAGTGAAACCGCCGTGTCACCCGGCATGATGGTGACTTCGAGTAACGGACGGAGCAGCCGCCTGCTGAACGCGCCGAAGATGAAGTGCGAATCCTCTCTGACGGTTCGTTCCGGCGACGTCTACCGGCTGATGGAGAGTTTCGAGGAGTATTCGAGAAACTTCGTGAAGACCGGCGGTGTTCACAGTGCCGCTTTATGTGAAAGAGACAGGATGGTGTTATTCAACGAGGATATCGGCCGTCATAACGCCATCGACAAGGTATTCGGGAGATGCCTGCTCGAGGAGAGGAATGTCGAGGAATTGTTACTGGTGACGAGCGGCCGGGTTTCTTCGGATTTCATGATGAAAGCTGCCAT
>CAYSQK010000094.1:0-2643 GCA_964433075.1 uncultured Dehalococcoidales bacterium | reverse complement strand
CATCCGCAGGGTACCGGTGGTTATTTCCCGAAACAGCCCGACCGACCTCGGCGTTGAGATAGCGGATAAAACAGGCATAACCCTGCTCGGATTTGTCCGCGGGAACAACATGAACGCCTATACGCATGCCTGGCGGGTCGTTTAGCGTCCGGATTCAGCTTTTGCAGGCGCGGAAACGTAAGGAAGAACGCTGCTTGTACAGGCCGGGCAGATAGTGCCTTCACTGGAACGGAATGATTCCTTGCAGACAGGACAGATGCCGACGGTTTTCTGACGTTTCCCGAGGAATTCCGGGGTTACCTGTATCCGGCAGGCTGCCAGGATGTCTTCTCCGGCTTCGAGTATGGCGCTGATAAGCGCCTCCGTATCCTGTTCGCGCTTCGGTTTGAGTTTCAGATGCCATTCGGCAATGGCCGGATAGTCCTTCATTTTTTCCGCGTCGAGGTTCACCCTGACCCCTTCTCCGGTGTATTTGTCATAGAAAGTCATGGCGTACCGGCCGACATCGATGATTTTCATCCACTGATTACCGATGGTGCAGGGGGTCAGTATCTGAACGGCATCGGGGATGCAGGAAGCAGTTTCGCAGATGACTTCGAACAGCGTGCCTTCGGGAATGTTACGGCGGGCGAGTTCGACCATGAAACCGGCGATAACCATGCCGGGGGCAAGGTGACCCCCGTGAAACTGTTCGGCTTTTTCGCAGTATTCCCTGATGCTTAATCCGCAAATTGTTGCCACAGGTTTTTATCCTTGTCGGTGAGCAGACTCATGATACGAATTCATTATATCAGGTTCGTGACTGTAAAAGAAGGTTACCCGCCGACTACCATCATGACGATGTGGAGCGCATCACTGTCTGCCACCGGTTTGGTCAGTTCATCAGGAAAAGCGCTTTCTCCGTTGAGGTAAATATCGACGTGCCGGAGCAGGCAGCCGTTTTCGTCGAACAGTTCTTTTTCCACCTCCGGATACCGGCGGGTGAGTTCACCGAGACAGTCACCGACGGTCGAGCCCGGCACGTCAGCCGTGCTTTGCCCTCCGGTAAAAGAGCGGAGCATCGGGTGGATGTGGATTACGGCACTCATGGTTCCTCCTTTATCCGTTACCCGGCCGGGGCTGTGTCCCGGTGGCCGGAAGAAAGGGAAGCTGTTTCAGGGTCAGGGACATCTGTGTAGACGATTGCCTTCGTATCGCAGAACCGGACGCACTGGGGGTCGCCGCCGCAGAGGTCGCACTTGATGACCTGTTGATCGACCGGGTCGAACCTTATCATTCCGAAAGGACAGGCATCGATGCAGGCCCGGCAGCCGATACATTTGTCGTAATCTATCATGACTCTGTCCAGGATGTCGTCGCGGTATATGGCATCGACCGGGCAGGCGGCCTGACAGGCAGGTGAAGCGCACTGCCGGCACTGGCTCGGAACGTAGCGCCCTTCCCACTCCCATTTGAGAATCCGGATGCGGGCGCGGAGCGGGTTGACCGCGCCGGTGTGGTTGACGGCACAGGCCATTTCGCAAATGCGGCAGCCGGTGCATTTTTCAGAATCGATAACCAGTTTTTTTGCCATGTGACGTTACTCCCTTTACGATACCGTTACAGCTGTTTCGGATTGATGTCCGGCGCATCCGGCCGGTGTGAAGTCGAGGCCGAGTCGTTCGAGTATGCTCTCACTGTCATTCAACCCGAGCCGTTCGAGCGTTTCGGGTTTGATGTTCCCGTTTTCATCCCAGCCGTGATATCGATAGAATTCATCAATCATCGCTCTGAACTTCGTGCGGTCGAGGCACATGCCTTTGACGGCCGGAATTCCCCGCTCGTTGGGGCGGTCGAAATAGCGGTCGACCAGCCAGTCGTCCTCCCGGGTGAGGCCTTCGCGGAGGTTGAAGAGCCGCTCGATGTTGTTGGCGCGTTCGGCGCAGTCCCAGATGTCTTTCGGCGTCAGTTCGATACCGGTAATGAGCCGTATCAGTTTCGACCATTCTTCGAAGTTGGGGTGGGTGGCGCCCATGAAGGTGGTGTGAAACTTGCAGATACCGAGGCAGTCGACTGCCATGAACGTATTTTCCTGCCAGAAGACTTCCCACGGTTTTCCTTCGTAGTCGCGGTAATCGGATGTCAGCGGCCCGTCGTACGGGACGGGCTGGCTGAAAATTTTACGCAGGACCGGTTCGGGCAGGTGGTAGAGGTCGATGGCCGGGCGGCTTCTCAGGTGGTCGCAGCCGCGGGAAGCGGTGGCGACGTTCAATGCCAGCGCCGGGGTGGCTTTCTCATCCGAATTCATCTGCCCCATGCCTTTCACATGGACGAAGTGGTCAAGCGTATTGCGGCCGAGAATCCGGGCGGCGCGGAAGCCTCCTTCCGCCAGAATATCACCGAACCCCCGGCGTTCACCGATCTGCCGGGTCAATTCGAGGACGGCGTCGATATTCCCCCAGCGGAGTTCGAGGCCGCCGGTGTCTTCCGTAGTGAGGATACCTTCTTCGAAACATTCCATCGCCCAGGCAATCATGTTGCCGACCTCAAGGACATCGATGCCGAAGGTATTGGTCAGGTGGGTGCCTTCGAGTATGCCGACGGTATCGCGGCAGCCGACAATCGAGCCGAAAGATACCTGATGGGTATATTCCGGACCTTCGC
>CAYSQK010000093.1:0-7141 GCA_964433075.1 uncultured Dehalococcoidales bacterium | reverse complement strand
GCCATGCGTCAGGATTTATCCTGATGCTCCACCCTCTCATCGCCGGAGGAATCGTTGCACCGGACTACCCGATTTCTACCCACACCGTTGCCGGATACAGCGGCGGCGGTAAAGGAATGATTGCCGATTATGATAACCCGGATTCGCCGGACTATGTCAGAAACCCGCGCCCCTATTCTCTGAAACTCGACCATAAACACCTTCCGGAAATGACGAAATATTCGGGACTAACCGAACCGCCGGTATTCAGCCCCACGGTCGTTAATGTCTACACCGGAGAAATCATATCCATACCCCTTATCGCCAGCCACCTGACGAAAAAAATGAACCCACGGGATATCCGCGAATACCTTGCCGGCTATTACAGCGGCGAGCAGTTCGTCCGGGTCATGCCCTACCCGGCAGATGATTACTTAAAAAACGGGTTCCTGACCTTTACCGACTGCAACGGCACCAATAATCTGGATATCTTTGTCTTCGGAAATGACGAACGCATCCTTCTCTCCGCCCGCTACGACAACCTCGGGAAGGGCGCTTCCGGAGCAGCCGTACAGAATATGAACATCGTCCTGGGGCTTCCCGAGGCAACCGGGTTGTAAAAAACCGGGAATGATAAAAGTCACATCATCTCCCCGCTGATACGGGGTACGATTGTGAAAAGAGTAAGTAAAGCAAATTGACCGTGTTCAAGGCATATGCTATTCTTGAACGAGTGTCATCGACAAATAAAACAGGGAGGGTATCCCATGAAAGAAAAAGTTGAAGAAATCCTCGGAATGGTCCGGCCGATGCTGAATCGCGACGGCGGTGACGTCGAACTCGTCGATGTCGCTGAAGACGGCACCGTTTCTGTAAAACTCAAGGGAGCCTGCGCTGGATGCGCCATGGCAACCATGACCCTGAAAATGGGCATTGAAAAAATTCTCAAGGAAGAAATTCCTGAAGTAAAAGAAGTCGTCGCTGTAGACTAAAAAATACTGATTCGCAGGAGGGCTGATATGGTAACTGAATCTGCGAAACGAAACAGATACACGCATATCGAAACAGGCTCGACCGTTCCCTTCGGTATCGCCGGATATTACATGCCGCTCGAAGAAGTACGGCTTCTATATGACGGAAAAGAAGTGCTCTACGTAACCGGTAAAGTCGTCATGGAAGCACCCTGCTGTAAAATGGCGCCTGACTGGGTGTATGTTGTTGTTCCGGGATACATTCTTGAATGGCAGCATGAAACCAACGAAAACGGCGAGAAAGTAACGAGAGTGGAACCGGTCGGCAGCACGGATAAAGAAACAGTCACAAAATTGATTCAGGAAAAAGAAGGGTACCTGCCGGTCGATTTCTGGTAAAGACCCTTTAACAGGAAAACGTAAAAGCCGCAGATAAAACCGCGGCTTTTTCATTACCCGGGGTATTGGTTTTATGCAAACCAGTCGATAAGTCTTTCCCATCCCCAGGCGCCCGCAGATATCATGATGATATAGAGGACAAATTTACCCAGCGTGCAGGCAAGAAGAAACCGCCATATCGGGTACCGGGCAACACCGGCAATCAATCCTGCAACATCGAGGGGGAGAAGCGGAACCAAAGCAAAGAGAAAAATGGTCAGGAATCCTTTTTTCGTATGCATCCAGTGCTCTGTTTTCTTGTACCACTTGTTCTCGGAGGTGATTCCCCGCCCGCTGCGGCCGACGATATAGCCGCTCATTTCTCCGATAGCTCCTCCGAACGCTCCGCACAACGCTACCAGTACCGGATTGAAGGTCGCCCCCAGCCCGATAAGAATCAGCAATCCCGGCATCGGCAGCACAATCGTCGCATTCGCTATCAGACTGATGAGGAACGCCCCGAGATAACCGTACTCTTCGAGGTCAGCAATCCTCTCCCTGAAAAGAAACAGACATACGGTGATGGCAATTACCAGGAGAATCGCCAGCGCCGATATGGTTTTCTGCTTCCACCCTGACGTCTTTTTTACAGTTGGAGCGGGTACCGGTAAATTATTGTTTTCTGCCATTGCCTGTCAGGCCGTTTCTCTGATATAATTTTCTGGTGTGCCCCCATCGTCTAGGGGACTAGGACGACACCCTTTCAAGGTGTAGACAGCGATTCGAATTCGCTTGGGGGCGCCAAACCATATTTCTGATTACGAAAAGCACCTTTAAAAGGTGCTTTTTTACGTTCCGGAAAACCGATACCGCCATTATATCATTAACACCTTGCGGATACATTACCACTTTTCTTTATATGTTGACCGATTCAAGTTCAATCAGCAGCCTCTCGATATCCTGCCTGAGTTCGTCCAGATTGACCGGAGGATATGACTCCCCTGCTATCCGTATCGTAATCTCGGAGGTTATCTGTTCCTGGGCAAGACCCTGCTGGCCTTTTGCAACACCCCTCGACTCCGATAGTTCCGCCCGGTATATTTCACCGACTCCGACTACCCAGACGTGAACCGGATAGGCAATCATGCCTGGTTTCCGTTCGAAAAGCAGGCAGAAGGAAAGGAGCGTCAACAGCATGCCGGCGCCGAATACGATTGCATTGCCGGTCAGAACAAGGGTAATGATGCCCGCAGCAAGCGAAAGAATACCGATGAGAAAGAAGTACTGCCTGAATAGAGACGCTTTGAACAACGTAAAGCTCAGACCTCCCTGCCCTTCTTCCACCCGGACAGCTGTCTTGACCGCTTCGATAGTTGCGTTCACATACCCCGAATTTCCGATTTCATCCTTCGTTATCTCAACAGAATCGGTATCATAATTCGTTTCGTATCCCATCGTTTCCAGAAAATCGCTTAAACGCCTGAACAGCCGCCTCGGATTTGACGTCTGCACGTCCGCAACCTGGTAATACTCTTTCTGTTTCAGGAATGGTATCGAATATCTCTCCATCTCAGGTCCCGTCTTGTCAGTTTTTCGTATGACTTTCAGTTTATCCGATATGAATGTCCATTTCAACAGAATCTGAAATGCAGGTTGAAACACCGGCTTGCAGGTGCTACAATCCATCAAAATTACCTCGTGTATCAATGATTCGGGAAGGAGAACCGGAAAATGTCAGAACCCAGATACGCCCAGTACGTCCGACAGAAAGCAACCCGGACATCGTTGAATATCCCCGAGAGGATTCACTACCCCTTCGTCCATATGGAACAGGACATGTGGGGTGACCTTGGGGTAAACGCAAACTTTGCCTGCTCCTGCGTCCAGGAGCCGTTCGTGATGCCTGACCTTCCGCACGCCCATCCCTATGATGAGCTTCTCTATTTCTTCGGCAGCGACCCTGACCACCCGGAGAAACTGAATGCCGTCGTCGAATTTGGTATCGGCGAGGAATGGAAAAAGCTGACCTTCGATACGACCGCCGTCCTCCGGTTTCCTGCGAACCTCCGTCACGCCCCTGTCTACGTACGGAAAGTCGAAAGGCCGTTTTTCTTCGGCCATATCATGCAGTCGTCCAGCTACGCGAAAGTTGACGATAATGCTCCCGAGAGAGTCAGGGCTGATGATGTCAGCTACTCGGATATCGTAAAAATCCCCGAATTCAAAAATACCGGGTACGGCGCTGTCACCCTGTTCAACGGGAAAGCGCAGGGAGTGGTCGATACCATGATTAACCTCCACTTCATCACCCGGACGGCTTCGATTGACCGGCCTCCGGAAGCGAAGGGATACAACCAGTTCAGTATCCTCATGGGCGGTAACCCGATGAATATTCCCGGCTTCACCGCCGAAGCCGAAATCACGCTCGGACAAGAAGCGGAAAAACAGGTGGTCGATTCAACGACCGTCATCCATATCCCGGCCGACCTGCCGGCGAAGCCTGTCTCGTTTACGAAAGTGACTGCCCCGGTCTGCATGATGAGTTACTTCGTGCCGGCGGAGAATAGGTAACAATACCCTGAAACTGAAAAAGCCGCCCCGTTGTCGGGGCGGCTTTTTGATTTACAGCCTCGGCCTCCCGTTTTGTGAAGGCAGTGTTGTCGGGTACAGATTTTCAAGCGAGGTTCTCCGATACAGGTAACTCATGTCATAGGCATAAATCAGCCGCCCGTCTTTCCTCATATCGTCGATTATCTGAAAACGCTGCCGCTTCTGCTCTTCAGGCATCATATCATTCATCGAGATGAAGATTGCCCCGACCGTCCTCGCACCGAGTTTCCCGACCCGGTCGATGCTCTGAAGCAGATGATTTCCGGTCTGGCAAACGGTATCGACGAAGACATAGCTCGCCCCCGAAGGCTCGGGGGGCTGAAATTCATACGTCTCGTTATCGATGACGACCACGCTCTTATGCAGTTCGTATGCCAGAAATGAACTGAGCTGCAGAGCAGCTGTACTCAGCGAACAAATCGTGTCGAACTGCCACCCGAGGTGGCCGGCTAACCTCGCCATTAATTTTGCCATATTGGCAATCGCCTGCGGCCGGAAAACAAGTCCGAAGGCATTCCAGATAACTTCGCGATGCATCGCCGGATCTGCGACCACCACCGATGACGAATGCCTCAGTTCACCGTACTTGTCCTCTGAATACCGGTTGATAAAGCACCTCACAGCGGCATCCCTCAGGTTTTCCCAGCTTGAACCGAATTCGGTCCATTCCAGTATCGTATCCCTGAAGTTAAGGATATCCCGCGTCAGGCCCGGGTCCTGCTTGTCAGCCAGGCTGACTCTCATTTTACCGATGCAGTTTCGGAGGTCGCGCTCAAGGAGCGGCAGCAGTTTCATCGTATCGCCGTCAAGCAGCGAATTGAACATGCTCGAATTCCGCAGCATTTCAAGAGCCGAACTGATTTCACTGAACATCCCTGCCCAGTAGTGGTACGGGTGAGGCAGCGAACCCAGCGCCAGGCTGACGCTCTTCAGTTCCGATTCCAGGTTGATTAATGACCGGTCGACCCGTACCCGGTCAAAGGTATCAGGCAACTGGCTGATGTACCTGGTCAGCAGTACATAGGCAAATTCACGGCCGGACTTATCCCGGCTCGCCAGGCTTTCCTGAAACCGGGCGAACTCCGCTTCATCGACCAGATATTTCCCCCTCTCATTGGCTCGCGGCAGGGTCTCAAGCTGCCCGGAACGAATCAGGTTAAGAACGTTCGACTTACTGTAGGACAGGCTTCTCGCAATCTCGCTGACGGTTAACGGCATGACTTCCTCTCTCTGCACAAATTTCGTTTGCCGGACAGACTGTTCTGCATGCACAATGCAGCAAACCATTTGATTATACACAGTACAACATCAATGTGCAAAGTGTATACGCATTTATTTGTAACAGTTTACGTATATTACGTTCTTTTACCAAGAGAATTACGCATATTACGCAAATTACCCTTTGTCAGCCGGTCAATTCACTGCGCATACTATTGATAATACGACGAGAGGAAACGACCATCCCTTCGATACACCCCAATAAATCAACCGGTCATAACGGCTGCATGTTCATCCGTAACGGGTTTTCGCTGCACCGCTTCATTTTTTCATTGAAACACTTTCCGGCGCCGGTTTTGCGTGCCTGAAACAATAAACGATACAAAGGAGATACTTCGTGACAACAAAAGTCGGCATCAACGGATTTGGACGCATCGGCAGATTGACCCTCAGGGCAATCGAAGAACGGCAGAAACAGGACCTGGAAATCGTGGCGGTTAACGGCCACAGCGACTCCGCATTAGATGCACACCTTCTCAAATGGGACAGCACCTATGGGCGGTATCCGGGGCAGATAGAGTCCGGTAACGGCTCAATCATCATCGACGGTAAATCCGTTGCGGTCCTCTCCGAACGCAATCCGGAAGAAATACCCTGGAGCGAGTACGGTGTGGAACTGGTCATCGAAGCAACCGGTGCCTTCACGAAAGCGCAAAAAGCCGCAGCTCACCTGAAAGGCAGTGTTCGGAAGGTTGTCATTTCCGCCGGGTGCGATGACGCGGACGTCACCCTGGTCATGGGGGTGAATGAAGAAAAATACCGCCCGCAGGAGCACCGGATAATCTCCAACGCATCCTGTACAACCAACTGCGTTGCCCCGGTGGTAAAAACACTGCACGAAACCTTCGGCATCATCAGGGGAATGATGACCACCGTTCATGCCTGCACCAACGACCAGCGGCTCCTCGACGGCACTCACAAGGACCTGCGCCGGGCCAGGGCAGCCGGCACCAGCATGATTCCAACGAAAACCGGCGCCGCCCGGATGATAGGCGTCGTCATTCCCGAACTCTCGGGGAAAATCGACGGCATGGCCATCAGGGTACCGACACCGGCAGTCTCGGCAGTCGACCTTGTCGTCACGGTAAACAAAAAGGCTTCGAAAGAAGAGGTTAATCAGGCGCTGAAAAACGCTTCACAGCTCAAGCCCGGTATCATCGAGTACTGTGATGAACAACTGGTCAGCGTCGATTTCAAAGGGAATCCCGCAAGCTGCATCATTGATGCCCCCAGCACGATGGTTATTGATACCATGATAAAGATAATCGCCTGGTATGATAACGAGTGGGGCTATTGCTGCCGACTGGCTGACCTTGCCGCCTTCGTCGCCCTATAATTTACACAATTTAAGTATCATGAGAAGGTCACGGATACCGACCGTCGCAACCCCGACGACGCTGTCGCCTCCACCGTAGTACACGTAAAGGGTATCATCGATGATGACATTACCGCAGGGAAACACGACGTTTGGTATCTGACCTTCTTTTTCATACGGTGCCTCAGGCTCGAAAATCGGAAAGTATGTCCGTGAAATGACCTTAACCGGATTCTTCAGGTCGAGCAGCAGTGCTCCGACCCGGTACACCTTGTCTTCCGATACGCCGTGATACAGCATAATCCATCCTTCATTCGTCTTCACCGGCGGAGCGGCGGCACCGACTTTTTCACTGTCCCACCAGCCTTTCCTCGGAGCGATCCAGTGATGTTCGTTAAGCCAGAAATCACCGGTTGTCCGCCGGTCCAGGTTCGTACAGAAATCGTAGTCGATGTCGTTCCCAAGCCGGTGGACGCAGATATGCTGGCCGTTCAACTCCTCCGGAAACACGAATGCATCCTTGTTATCATACTGGGGCGGCGTTACCAGAATAGGTTTCGACAGATCGGAAGAGCGTCGTGTAGGGAAAGAGTGTAGGATAGGGTGGGGG
>CAYSQK010000092.1:0-7205 GCA_964433075.1 uncultured Dehalococcoidales bacterium | reverse complement strand
ACACCCTATCCTACACTCTTTCCCTACACGACGCTCTTCCGATCTGAAAAAAGGAGACACGGCGCGTGAAATCGAAGAAGCCGGGAAAGCGGTGGAAACCCTCGGCGGTACCATCGCTGCAATTCAAAATATCGATCTGGAGGAGCTCGATGATAACCGGCACCTCGTCGTGCTTGAAAAAACAGCTCCCACCCCAGACAAATACCCCCGCCGCTCCGGTATGCCCGAGAAAAGACCCATAAAGTAACCCGGGATGACTGCCCCTGTTGTGAATGTCACCGTAACTTGATAAACAGGCATATCGGTAGTAAAATTTATCAGGGACATACCGTCAAATTTACCCGTGTGAAAAGAGGAAAATAATGGAAACCGGAACGTGGAAAGTTAAAACAGGACTCGCCCAGATGCTCAAAGGCGGCGTCATCATGGACGTCGTTACCCCTGAACACGCCAAAATCGCTGAAGACGCCGGTGCGTGCGCAGTGATGGCTCTGGAAAGAGTTCCCGCTGATATCAGAGCCGCCGGCGGCGTCGCCCGTATGGCTGATCCCACCATCATCGAAAACATCATGAAATCGGTAACCATCCCGGTGATGGCAAAATGCCGCATCGGTCACTTTGTCGAAGCGCAGGCCCTTCAGGCTCTCGGCGTCGACTACATCGATGAATCGGAAGTCCTTACCCCTGCTGACGAGAAATACCATGTATGGAAGCATGACTTCAAGGTTCCCTTCGTCTGCGGCTGCCGGAATCTCGGTGAAGCCCTCCGCCGTATCGGCGAAGGCGCTGCCATGATACGGACGAAAGGTGAAGCCGGCACCGGCAACATCGTTGAAGCTGTCAGGCACATGAGAACGGTAATGGATGAAATCCGCACCGTCGTCAACGCCCCCGAAGAAGAACTGATGTCAATCGCCAAAGAAGCGGGCGCTCCCTTTGAACTGATAGTGGAAATTCACAAGACCGGCAAACTCCCTGTGGTCAACTTTGCTGCCGGCGGTGTTGCGACACCGGCTGATGCCGCCCTGATGATGCAGCTTGGCGCTGAAGGCGTGTTCGTCGGTTCCGGTATTTTCAAGTCGAGCAATCCCTCGGTCAGGGCAAAAGCGATTGTTGAAGCCACCACTCATTATCAGGACCCGGAAATTATCATCAAAGTCTCCAAGGACCTTGGTGAAGCAATGCCCGGCATTGAAATAAGTACCATTAAAGAAGAAGAGAGACTTGCCGGACGAGGCTGGTAATAATCCTTCGGCTAGAGGAACGAATTGATGAAAACAGGTGTCCTTGCCACGCAGGGAGCCTTTATTGAGCACATTAACTGCCTGAAAAAACTCGGCGTGGAAGCGGTACCCGTCCGGTTACCCGGTCAACTGGAAGGACTGGACGGGTTAATCATTCCCGGAGGAGAGAGTACCACCATCAGCAAACTGATGAAAGATTACGCTCTCTTTGACGACATCAAGAGCCGTGCCGAAAACGGATTACCGGTTTTCGGAACCTGCGCAGGAATGATTCTGCTGGCCAGAGAAATTTCCGGCAATACCGTCCGGTCTCTTGAAATGATTGATATCACCGTCAGGCGAAATGCCTTCGGCCGGCAGACCGAAAGTTTCGAGACAGAACTCTCCATCCCCGTTCTGGGTGAAAAAATGTTTCCCGCTGTGTTCATCAGGGCTCCGTTAATCGAACAAACCCGCGGCAGCGTCGAGGTTCTTGCCCGCCTGGCTGATTCCACCGCTGTGGCGGCCCGGCAGGGTAATGTGCTGGTTTCAGCCTTTCATCCCGAACTGACCGATGATTTACGGTTCCATCAGTATTTCATTGACATTATTTCCGGAGTAAAATAACTGGTATGAACAGAAAAGAACTGGCGAAGAAGATATACACCGTATCCCACCTCACCGGAACATTCACCCTCCGTTCAGGGCAGGTTTCCCATGAGTATTTTGACAAGTATCGCTTCGAGTCTGACCCGGCCATCCTCGACGAAATCGGCAGCCATATGGCGCCGCTCATTCCCGAAGGGACAGACCTCCTGGCAGGTCTTGAAATGGGAGGAATCCCGCTGGCAACGGTTCTGTCGTTGAAAACCGGCATTCCGGTCGTCTTCGTCAGGAAAAAGGCGAAAGACTACGGAACCTGCCAGCTGGCGGAAGGAACCGATGTCCGGGGTAAAAAACTCTGCATCATCGAAGATGTCGTCACTACCGGAGGCCAGATTGTCCTGAGTGCCGGAGATCTCCGGGGCTTCGGAGCAATCGTGGAAAACGTCCTCTGTGTTATTGAAAGAGACCCGAAAAGCCATGAAATACTCGGGAAAGAAAACCTTACACTGAAGCCTCTGTTCACTATGAATGAACTCAAAGAACAGGAAAATCATGACTAAATCCGGAGGTGGCTGTGCAAAAAATAATATCCGATGATCTGGATGCACTGCTCGGCATCTTCCCTCCGCATATTCAGAAACCGTTAAGCCAGCAACCTGACGTTCATAACCTGGTTGAAGTTATTCTCGACCTCGGTCGCCCCGCTGAAGCACGCTTCCCCGAAAGAGAAATTGTCCTCGACCAGACGGAAGTCAGCGAGGAAGACATCGAATACGTCTCTTCACGGGTCGGAAAATTCGGTGAGGATAATCGCGCCGGTATCGAGCGGACACTTCACCGTATCTCGGCTATCCGCAATCGTCAGGGGCGTATTATCGGCTTGACCTGCCGGGTCGGGAGAGCCGTTACCGGAACCATAAAGGTAATCGAAGACCTCGTCACCTCGGGGAAAAGCCTCATGCTGCTGGGACGCCCCGGCGTCGGAAAAACAACCATGCTCCGTGAAATAGCCAGGGTATTGGCGGTCGACTTCAAAAAACGGGTGATAATCGTCGATACGTCGAACGAAATTGCCGGCGACGGCGATATTCCGCACCCGGCTATCGGCCATGCCCGGCGTATGCAGGTCACCTCACCGGCTAATCAGCATGCCGTCATGATTGAAGCCGTCGAAAATCATATGCCTGAAGTCATTGTCATCGACGAAATGGGGACCGAACTCGAAGCCCTCGCGGCACGGACAATCGCCGAACGGGGCGTGCAGCTTGTCGGCACCGCTCACGGCAACACGCTCGAAAACCTGATATTGAACCCCACCCTCTCGGACCTCATCGGCGGTATTCAAAGCGTGACCTTAAGCGATGAGGAAGCGAAACGGCGCGGCACCCAGAAATCGATTCTCGAAAGAACCTCCCCCCCGACCTTCAATATCGTCGTCGAGATTCAGGAGCGGGACAAGGTTGCCGTCCATCCCGATGTCGCTGAATCGGTCGATGCCACCCTTCGCGGACAACTGCCTCCGACCGAGATTCGTTCTCTCGATGAAAACGGGGATATCGTTATCGAAAAAATCAATCCTGTCGTGGAGAAAAAACCGAAAACCTCACCCGCTAAAGAACAAAAACGCGACGGTAAAATCCACCGCATCTTCCTCTTCGGCGTCAATCGCGGCAAGTTCGATGCCGCCTCGAAAGATATCACCGCCAATATCGAAGTCGTTGAAAACTTGAAGAACGCTGATATTTTCGTCACCTCGAAGCGGTATTACCGCCATAAACCTCAGAAAGTAAAAGACGCCGAAAGCGCCAATTTACCCATGTATGTCCTCCGGAGCAACACCCCCGGACAGATTCGGCAATTCCTCTACACCATATCACCGTCCGACCGTACCCATTCGGAAGAGAGAGAAAAACCAGATGCGCTGACCTCCGCCCTGAAAGAAGCTCAGGAAGCAATCGACCTGGTGAAAAACGGTGACAATGATGATATCGAGTTAAGCCCCCAGGGAGCCTACATCAGGCGTCTCCAGCACCTGATTGCGGAACGCAACGAAGTCTTTTCCGGCAGTACCGGCAAAGACCCGAACCGAAGAGTCCGTTTTTTTAAAAAATAGGGGTTTTCTGCCGGACAGGGTATAATACGGTTAATGAGTCGTAACGTTCCGAAAGATTCAAGATATCGT
The DNA here is from genome assembly GCA_964433075.1 of uncultured Dehalococcoidales bacterium. Classification (GTDB taxonomy): domain Bacteria; phylum Chloroflexota; class Dehalococcoidia; order Dehalococcoidales; family UBA2162; genus MGML01. Next base: position 3,194 of record CAYSQK010000092.1, on the reverse strand, counting down.
CTTGCTCATGAACAGGGTACCATCATCAAGGACTGGGGAGGACGATTACCGGTTGCTCTCGTTTACCCTGATTCATACTATATCGGTATGTCCAACCTCGGCATTCACACCATCTACTCCCTGTTGAACAATAACCCCTCCGTCGTCGCCGAGCGTTTTTTTTACGAAGAAGACAGGAAAAAGAACCCCGTACAACCGCTCGCTATCGAATCGGAACGCCCGCTGACGGATTTCCCCGTTATCGCCTTTTCGGTAACCTGGGAGCCTGATTTCTTCCACATCCCCCGGCTCTTGAAATCTGCCGGCATTCCCCTCTTTTCCGCCGAAAGAGATGAGCGTCACCCCCTGATTATCGCCGGAGGGCCGTGCATCATGAGCAACCCGATGCCTCTCGCCCCCTTCTTCGATTGTCTCTGCATCGGTGAAGCTGAGGCCCTGTTCCCGGCAATGCTGCCGGTACTGAAAAAAGCCTCCGTCGAGAACCGCCCCGATGTCCTGAAAGAGCTCTCGAAAATTCCCGGCCTCTTCGTCCCCCGCGTCGATGATGCTGCTCCGGTCCGCCGTCAGTATGTCGATTCTCTTGATGACTGTTCTTCTCATTCGGTTATCATGACCGATGATACCGAACTCTCGAACCTCTACATGATAGAAGCGGAACGCGGCTGCAGCCACGCCTGCCGGTTCTGCCTCGTCAGCTCCATTTTCAGCCCGGTGCGTTACCGTTCTCCTGAAACCATCCTGAAACAGGCGGAAGAAGGCCTTCGGTACCGAAAACGCATCGGCCTCGTCGGCCCCGATGTCTCCGGCCACCCGCAGTTTCAAACCATACTTGAAAACCTGAGAAACGTGGGAGCGGAAATATCGGTTAGCTCTCTTCGTATCAAACCGCTGCCGGCAGCCGCCCTCGAAGAATTATCCGAAGGAAAAGTGAAAACGGTTGCCCTCGCCCCTGAAGCCGGGTCACAGCGGCTTCGCAGCCTGATACGGAAAGGCATCGACGAAGCGGACATCCTTGAGGCAATGAAACAGGTCGCTTCCTGCGGCATCAATCAGGTAAAACTCTACTTCATGATTGGCCTGCCGACCGAAACTGACGAAGATGCTGACGAAATTTCTGCGTTAACCATGAAATGCCGCGCCGTCATCGAGGACCATTGCCCCGGCAGCCGCATTGTCCTGAGCATCGCCCCCTTCGTTCCGAAAGCCGGTACCCCCTTTCAACGGGAAGGCATGGCCGCCCTGTCCGTCCTGAATCGAAGAATCGCCGCTGTTAAACAGCGGTTAACCCCTTCAGGCATCACCGTCAAAGCCGACAGCCCCGGCTGGAGCCGTGTTCAGGGCGTCCTCTCGCAGGGCGATGAAAAACTGGCTGACGTCCTTGCCGGCACACCCGCCATTTCTCTCCCCGGCTGGCAGAAGGCGCTTCAGGCTCATCATCTCGATGAAGAAACGTACCTCACAAAAAAATCAGAAACCGAAATACTCCCCTGGCACCGTATTCAATACTGACCCTGCCGCCTGTTCCTGTTGACAAAATCGGGCATGGTTGGTATAGTAGGGGTGAAAACACCGACCGAACCGGCGGTGATTTTCAAAGATGAATTAACAATCAGGTCGCTTGGATCGGATGTGACCGAGACGGCAGGAATAGGTACTTTGTATTGAATGCCTTTTCGGCTTGTCCGGAAAGGCTTTTTTATTTCAGCCGTTACGGAGGGAAACGTAATGCTAAAACTTGGGTTTATCGGAGCCGGCACAGTTGGTATTGCCCTGGCCTCGAAATTGAATGAGGCGGGCTACACCGTTTCTTCCGTGTACAGCCGCAGACATGAATCCATGAAAAAAATGACTGACCGGATTCCCGGTTGTCGTGCCGCCGATGACTGCCAGGCAGTTGCTGATAATTCCGATATTGTTTTTATCACCACCCCTGACGGTGAAATCGGGAACGTCGTCTCCCTGATACGGTGGAAAAGCGGGAAAAGCGTCGTTCACTGCAGCGGGGCTGACTCCACTGACGTCCTCATTCCGGCTGAAGTTCAGGGCGCCCAAACCGGCGCCTTCCATCCCCTCCAGACCTTTGCCGGCATCGATGAGGCAATTGAAAATATCCCCGGTTCGACCTTCGCCATCGAAGCCGAAGAACCGCTGTTGACCGAACTGAAGAAAATGGCCTCCGCCCTCGGCGGCAAGTATATCCGCCTCGAAGCGGATGAAAAGGTCGTCTACCACGCCGCTGCCGTCATGGCCTGTAATTACCTTGTCACCCTCATCAAACAGGCAACCGACCTCTGGAAAACCTTCGATATCCCCACCCTTCAGGCCACCCGGGCGCTCCTCCCGCTCATCAAGGGAACCATACACAATATTGAAACCGTCGGTATCCCTGATTGTCTTACCGGCCCCATTGCCCGCGGGGACATCGGAACAGTTCGTAAACACATCGAAGCCCTCGAAAAAACGTCACCCTCAGTGCTTGAGACCTACCTTGAAATGGGCAGGCAAACCATTCCCCTGGCTTTGGCAAAAGGCAGAATAACCAAACAGCAGGCAGAAGAGATGGAAGCAATTCTCAAACATCCCAACCTGCTAATAAGCATTTAGAGAGCGAGAAAACAATGAGAACAATGCTGAAAAGCAAAATCCACCGGGCCCGGGTCACCGGCGCAGACATCAACTATGAAGGAAGCATCTCCATTGACACCCGGCTCATGAAAGCCGCTGACCTTCTTCCCTACGAACAGGTCGCCGTCCTCAATATCAATAACGGAGCCCGATTTGAAACCTACGTCATCGAGGGAGAAAAAGGTGAAATCTGCCTCAACGGCGCCGCCGCACGGCTCGCCATGAAAGGCGACATTGTTATTATCCTCTCATATCAGAGCGTCCCCGAAGAAAATTGTGAAGACTACCACCCGAAACTCGTCTATGTTAACGAACAGAATGACATCACCTCTACCAGAGGCGATATTGTTGCTGCCGGCCGAAAATAATCATCGGGTTTCTTACCCGTCCGTGAACTGACGCGCATCTTCCGGTGTATCGCTTTGTCTGATGCGTCTTTCACACTGGTAAAACAATAGTATGTCAATATGTAAACTCGCTGCCAGGTACCCGGTTCGTCACCACGGCAGCACGGAGCTTTGTAAAAGATCGGAAGAGCGTCGTGTAGGGAAAGAGTGTAGGATAGGGTG
>CAYSQK010000091.1:0-7289 GCA_964433075.1 uncultured Dehalococcoidales bacterium | reverse complement strand
GCGTGGCGCCGCCGATGCTGTAGGCGACAATCATCAGGGCAACCGGCAGCGGCAGTACCCACAGCAGCGTGCAGGCAGCAATGGTCACAAGGTAGAGAACGGTAATGATTTTCTTCAGAGGGATATTGGTATGCGAATCAGCCAGGTTCGAGACGAACAACTGGATGATAATCGCCAGCATTGAGAGCAGCGATACAGTGGCGCCGGTCTGGGCATTCGTCAACCCTTTATAAATAAGGTAGACGGCGGTGAAGGCGTGCAGCGCACACATTCCGGCGCAGTACGAACCCTGGGCGGCAGCATAATTAGCATCGATTCGGAAGGTGTTGATTTTTGTTCCGGTCATATAACGGGGCGTTTCTCAGGCAGCGTGAAAACCGGGCTGTTTCAGAAAGACGGGACCGGCTGAGGACGCTGCACGATGGTCGTTCGATTCAATTATAGCATACAAAAGACAGTTCACAGTTAACAGTTTACAGTTGTCAGTAAACAGTAGACAGTTACAAAAGAAGTTAACAGTTTGATTGATAGAGATTGCTTCGGTTCACCTGTTGACGGTGAAACTCGCAACGGCATTTCATGCCGGTTTACAGTTATCAGTTTACAGTGGTACATTTCAGGTATACCGATTACCGAATACAGGAGTGTGCCCATGGAAGACTGCATTTTCTGTAAAATCATTGCCGGCGACATACCGGGCGATATTGTCTACCGGGACGACGACATTCTGGCGTTCCGCGACATCAACCCGGTGGCGCCGACCCACATTCTCATCATTCCCGTCAGGCATTACGCGACGCTCCACGACATTCCCGAAAGCGAGGGTTCACTGGTCAGTTCGATGATGAAGACGGCAGCGACGCTGGCGGCCCGGGAAGGAATCGAAAAATCCGGCTACCGGCTCGTCATCAATACCGGCGAATGGGGCGGCCAGGTAGTGAAACACCTGCACCTTCACCTTATCGGCGGGCGGAACCTCTCGGAAAAACTCGGCTGATGACGGTACCCGTTCAGTGATTGCTCCGCTGAGCCAGCCAGAGAAGCAGTCCGGCGACGCTCTTGGCATCGCATAACACCCCGGATTCGATGAGACTCCGTATCTCCCCGGCATCGATGCGGACAAGGGTTATTTGGTCCGTATCATCGGCATGGAGCCGCGACGGAACGAGGTCTTCAGCGAGGAAGAGGTGAAGGTATTCATCACAGAAGCCGGGTGAGGAATACAGCCCGCACAGGCGGGTCAGTTTCCGGGGGAGATAGCCGGTTTCTTCCTGGAGTTCACGCACGGCCGTCTGTTCGGGGGTTTCACCGTCATCGATTATCCCGGCGGGGATTTCCAGCAGTTGTTTATTTACCGGATAGCGGTACTGTCGAACGAGCAGTATCTTTCCGGAACTATCGACGGCGACGACGGCCACGCACGGCCGGTGCTCGACGACATCCCGCTCAACCTTCCGGCCGCCGGGCAGTTTGACGGTATCCTTCCGGACATCGATGATGCCCCCGCGGTAGACGTACTCTCCCGATACCTTGAACGGTCCGGTCATGCGGCTACTTCTCTTTCAGGTGAAGAATCATGGCATGCTCGTCGCAGTTAGGGAATTTGGGGCAGCGGTAGCACTCGCTCCACACCTTCTGGGGAAGCTCCATTTTATCGATTTCCCTGAACCCGAAGGTCTGGAAGAAGCCGGGTTTATAGGTGAGGCAAAAGACCGTCGGGATGCCGAGTTCACCGGCTTCACGGATACAGGCTTCGACAATCGTCTGTCCGTACTTTTTTCTCTGGTAATCTTCGGCGACCGCGCAGGACTTGATTTCGGCGAGTTCCGACCAGCTTATGTGGAGGGCGGCGCAGGCGATAACCTTTTCCTCATCGCGGCAGATATAGAAATCCCTGATGTTTTCATAGAGCTCGCTCAACGACCTGGCGAGCATTTCTCCCTTATCGGCGAAATGGTTGATGATTTTGTGCATCTGCATCACATCACTGATGCGCGCTTTTTCTGCCTGTGCCACGTTACAATGTTCCTTTCAACTTCCGTTCGAGCGAACGGAAAAAATCGTTCCGGGGATGAATTCTTAAAAATCGTGCGACAGCGCTGCTGTGCCGTATACGCACGCAGTCACCGTCATTCATGGTAAGGTTGATGTGCCCGTCGATGCTCAAGGCCGCCGGAATGAAGGTCCCGAGTTTCAGTTCGATAACCGCCGCTTCAGGAAGGACGAGCGGATAGCCTGAACTCAGATGCGGTGCAACCGGCACGAGGAGCATGTCTTTCGATTGCGGATACAGTATGGGGCCGTGAGCCGCCAGCGAATAACCGGTACTGCCGGTGGCGGTGGCGACAATCAGGCCGTCGGCCCGGTACATCGTCAGGGGTTCGCCGTTAACGCTGACTTCGATGCGAATAATCCGGGCAATTTCACCCCGTGCCAGGACAATATCGTTCAGGGCATAATACCGGCCGGACTCGCCCCCGCTACCTTCGGGCGGTACGGTTTCGATGAGGCTTCGCTCATCAACCCAGCCGTTTCCGGCCAGAATCTGCGGGAGGTATTCTTCAATATCATCGACACGCAATTCGGTCATGAAGCCGAGGTTGCCGAGGTTGATACCGGTAATCGGGACGGGATAAGGCGCCACGGTCTGAACCGCCCGCAGGATAGTGCCGTCACCGCCGACGGTAACCACCAGTTCGGTGCCGTCCATCATTCGACGGGCAGACTCCACTTCCCATGCCGAGCACGTCCAGGTGGAAACACCGAGATGTTCGAGGAAACCGCGTACTTTTTCAACAACCGGAACGGCGGTTTCTTTTTTCGGATGATAGAGAATCCCTACCTTTTGCATACGCTTCATTTCAAGTATACCGCCGGTACGGACGGTAGTAAAGTGAGGAACAGTCATTGCGCATTATACAGTAACAATTACGACCGATATGCCCTCTCTTTTATCCGATAACGGTACGACGGGATACCATGTACGTAAAAAAACGAGACGACGAATCCATAGAAACGACCTGATAATTGCGGTTGTCCGCCTTGTTATTGCGGAGAAAAACTGGTATATTTCAAACAAGCAATCTGCGTAACCTGCCGGTACGTACAGTGATGCCTGTCCGAGCTGTAAAAGTAAACCAAGAGAGTGATTCGAGGTGCGAGACAAAATGAGTATAGAACTGGTCCATATAGGTTTCAACAACATCATCGTGATGAATAATGTCATTGCGATAGCGTCACCGAATTCAGCTCCCACCAAGCGTACGGTGCAGGAAAGCAAGCAAAAAGGGTTACTTATCGATTTAACCAACGGCCGCCGAACCAAGGCCGTCATCATCAACGACAGCGGGCATGTTATCCTGTCCGCTCTCACTCCGGAGACTATCGTCAGCCGGTACCGGCAGCTTGAGCCGAAAAATGCGTCCATCGAAGAACCTCAGTTAATCATCGATTAGGCAAATGAGCACGGTTCACGATGCTTTCGACCGTCCATCCGGCACCAGACCGGTCCTTTTCGTTCTTTCCGGCCCTTCAGGGGTCGGGAAAGATGCTGTTCTCAGCCGGCTGAAACAGACTCCGGTACCGCTTACCTACATCGTCACGATGACCACCCGCCCGCGGCGGGCGAGCGAAGTGGACGGGAAAGATTACCACTTCGTTTCCGAAACGGATTTCAAAACGCTCATCGCGAGTGACGGACTCCTCGAATGGGCGGAGGTGTACGGGAACTATTACGGAGTACCGGCCAGGGATGTCGAGACCTCACTCGCCCGGGGCTGCGACGTGATGGTGAAGGTGGATATCCAGGGAGTGGCAAACATCCTGAGGAAAAAGCCCGGGGCAGTGACCATATTCCTCGTTCCGCCTTCGAAGGACGAGCTCTTCACCCGTCTTAAGCAGAGAAAAACAGAGACGGAAGCGTCCCTCGAAATCCGCATGAACACCGCCGCGAAAGAGATGGAAGCAATGAATACATTCGATTATGCGGTGGTCAACCCTGAGGGTAATCTCGACCGGGCGGTGGCGGATATCCAGGCAATTATCACGGCCGAAAAGTGCCGGATACGAAAACAGTAAGGCAGGTCAGCATGTACTATTTCGCTTATGGAGCCGATCTCAACAAAGCCGCCATGAAGGAACGGTGTCCGGACAGCAAACCGCTGTTCAAGGCGGCACTCCCCCACTACAAGCTGATTTTTGCCGACTGGTCAAGGCAGCTCCACGGTGCGAAAGCCACCATCATCGGTTTCAGCGGCGAGCGCGTGTCCGGAGCTGTCTACGAGGTAACGGCAATATGCCTTAACAAAATCGATAAAGCAGAAACCGGCTACCGGCGTATTAACGTTAAGGTCTATGACGAAGACGGAAACCAGCACGAAGCGGTGACGTACCTGAAGACCGGCCAGCCGAAAGAAGACAAACCGTCACCGGAATATCTGGCAGGTATTCAGAAGGGGTACCGGGAGTGGGGACTTCTTTAATGTCTTGACGATGGTACAAGGCTGGGGTACAATAATTTTAGCAGTCCTGTAACGGGATTGCTAATTTTCTGCTTAATTTTCCGGAGGTGGATGAGTTGCCAACATACGATTACGAATGTACATCATGCTCAAACAAATTTGAACTTCGGCGCAGTTTTTCGGATGACAGCGAAGTATTCTGTCCGAAATGCAATGCCAGTGCAATACGCGTCTTTTCACCCGTGCCCATCATCTTCAAGGGTTCCGGTTTCTATGTAACCGACCATAGAGGAAAGAACGGCGGTTCGGCGCCGGTGACAGAGAGTACCGAGACAAAGGCAACCGCTTCAGCCGATTCCTCTTCTGCCGCTTCCGGCAAAGAGTCATAACGAGAGGCATGGCAATCAACGGGAAAATCTATCGATTACCAGGAGGAGTACCGTGGCGACAGATACGAAAATAGTAAAGACGGGCGGCGCGGGCGGCGTCACCTTTACCTGTAAACTCTGTGGAGAAGTCAAGCCTTTCGAAGAGATGGTCGTTGTCACCGAATACACACCGGCAATCATCGTCTGCAAAGCATGCGCAAAGGCCATTCGAAAATAAGGGTGTAACCGTATTCAGTTACCGACATCGAGCCTGCCGATCAGACGAATCGGCAGGCCTGATTTCATCATTTTATCCTGCGTTTTTCTGACGGCGTAGGGTACCCGGCGTAACTGCATTATCCGCGTTTCGGTATCATAGACGGCCCATGAAGCCCGGGGGTCGCCATCCCGCGGCTGGCCTACGGCACCGGGGTTTATCATCAGCCGCGTTTCACCGACGACAAGTTTCCTGTTTTCAGAAAAGACGGTCATAAGGCATTCACCATTATCCATCTGGTATATCTGCGGGAGGTGGGAATGACCGAACAGGCAATGGGCATCGAAACAGGCAAAGTTTTCCCGGGCAATACTTATCGATGATACGTACTCACGGAACGGATTCCGGGGACTGCCGTGGACGAGGGTGAACGTTTCAAATGCCGCCGTTTCGGGGAGACTTCCGAGAAAAGCGATATCGGCGGCATTCAATTGACCGGCTGTCCAGCGAATCACTTCGGCAGCATCAGCAGTAAAAACAGCCGGGTTGAGTTTCCCGATTGCTCCGAGGTCATGATTCCCGGCAACGCAGAGACAGTCGATATGCCGTATCAGTTCGACGCATTCATGGGGGTCGGGGCCGTAGCCGACGATATCACCGAGGCAGATGACACTGCTGATATCGCCGATTTTTTCCATATCATCGAGCACCGCTTCGAGGGCAGCGAGATTGGCATGGATATCAGCGGTTATCGCGATGCGCATCGGTCAATCAGCGTTTTCTTCAGTTCGTCTAAAGCCATCGTGACCTGTCCGGCGTCTTTCATATCACGGAGAACAGCCGTACCGTTCGTTACCTCGTCCTCACCGATGATGACGGTATATTCGGCGCCGGTTGAGTTGGCATGGCGCAGCTGGGCTTTCAGGCTCCGGTTTGCCGAGGCGAGGATTGTCCCGACACCTGCTTTCCGCAATTCCGATGCCAGGTGCAGTGCCAGGTCGGCCGCCGCTTCACCCATGCAGGCGCAATATACCCTCGGTGACGGAATATCCGGCACGGTAATACCCTGCTCTTTCATATTGAGAATAATTCGCTCGATACCGGCAGCAAAACCGGCTGCGGGAGCGGGTTTGCCGCCGACGGCTTCGACAAGGTGGTCATAGCGCCCGCCGCCGCCGATGCTGCTCTGCGACCGGTTATTCGACGGCTGAACTTCGAAGACGGTGCGGGTATAGTAATCGAGACCGCGCACCAGACGGTGATTGATAGTGTACGGAATGCCGAGAATGCCGAGGTATTTTTCCAGGTCGGCAAGGTGTTTCCGGCAGTCTTCGCAGAGGTAATCGATGCTTTTCGGAGCCGTTTCGGCAATCGACTGACACGACTCATTCTTACAATCGAGGAGCCGCATCGGGTTCTTTTCCAGCCGTGTTTTACAGTCCTGACAGATGGCGCCTGTGTTTGACCGGTAGTGGTTCACCAGCTTTTCCAGATAGACCGGCCGGCAGGTGCGGCAGCCGATGCTGTTCATGACCAGACGGATATCAGTCAGCCCTAACGAGCGGTAGAAGTTCCACAGCAGGTCGATTACTTCGGAATCGACCGCCGGACTGCCGTCACCGATTGCCTCGCAGCCAAACTGATAATGGAGCCGGTAGCGGCCGGCCTGGGGTCGGTCGTAGCGGAATATTGGTGTTATGTAAAACACTTTCACCGGTTGAGGGAGGTTCTGCATGCCGTGCTCGACATAAGCGCGGCAGACGCCGGCGGTTCCTTCCGGCATGAGGGCAAGTTTGTTGTTCCCCCGGTCTTCGAAAACATATATCTCCTTGTCCATGAGGTCGGTCCCCTCCCCGACACTGCGGTTAAAGAGGCCGACGTCTTCGAATACGGGAGTCTTTATCTGTTTATATCCGAAGAGGCTGCATATTTCCCTGGCTTTTTTTTCAATGTGATACCAGTACGGCTGCTCTTCGGGCAAAATATCGGCTGTTCCTCTGGGTGCCTGGTACACTTTTTTCTCCTGTTGACGTTCGTTATACCGCTTAGAATACCGTATCAGCGGCTGTGCTGTAAAGACGGGAACGCAAATGAATCAAGGAATTTTGATATCCGACCGTTGCGCATCGAGACAGGATTTGATAAACTAACAAAGTGCGGGCCGTTAGCTCAGTTGGTAGAGCACCTGACTTTTAATCAGGGTGTCACAGGTTCGAGACCTGTACGGCCTACTTCTCGCATCCG
>CAYSQK010000090.1:0-7396 GCA_964433075.1 uncultured Dehalococcoidales bacterium | reverse complement strand
AAAACTCAGGTAGAAGCCTAGACCGGTAGAAACAGAAACGTAAAAAATCCCCTCCGAAACGAGGGGATTTTTTTGTATGATTTGATGAGAAAAAAACTCGCGTCTACTGTTTCCTGATAACCGAAAGCAGCTCCCCGACTGCCCGGCAGATACCGTCCGGTTTCACGTCTTCCAGTTCCTGCCGGCTGCCGAATCCCCAGGTGATACCGATTGTTCGTGTTCCTGCGTCTTTTCCGGCAATGATGTCTTCTTTCCGGTCGCCAATCATGACGGTCTCGTCCTGTTTCAGACAGTGTTCCTGCAGCACCGTTTCGATGAGAAGAGCTTTCCTCTCGGGAAAACCTGACGCATCCGGTCCGTACACGCCGGTAAAGAACGTGTTCAGGCCGAGAAAATCGATTACCTTTCCGGCATCGTTTCTGTTTTTCATCGTTACCACGAACAGGGTCAAGCGGTCGTTGTGCAGGTCTGCGAGAACGTTCCGTATGCCGGGGTAGAGAGCGTTGCCGGTAATGCCGATTTCAGCATATTTCTCATGGAAAATGGCAACCGCCCTGTCGATAATGCCGGCATCATCAGTATCAAGCAGGCTGGCGAAAATCCGTCTCAGGGGAGTTCCGACGTGCCGGATGATGGCTTCTTCGGAATAGTGCGGACCGGCAAGCATGCCGAGGGTATGCTGGAAACAGCCGATGACGCCGATGCTGGAATCGGAAAGAGTGCCGTCGAGGTCGAAGAGAATGTTTTTTATCATCAGTTTCTTTTACCAGTATATCATCATTTCAACTGTCAACTGATAACTGTCCACTGAAAACTGCCTCAAAAATTGACACAAATTCGGTATTTATGGTAAACTGCCAGCGGAAATCGGCGATGAACAATAGTATTACATTGATGCGATTCAGCTTTAACTTCATCTTTACCGGGCGCTAAAGGCGCTTGGGAGAAGGTTTGTATTGTCAAATCGCTGAAATGAGCCGAAATTCAGAACGTGAAACGATACCCTCCCGAGCGGAGGGTTTTTTTCGTAGTAAAAAAGTAAAGGTACAATGATATGTCGCAGAATCCGGAACAATTACACCAGGAAGCTCTCAAAGAACTCGCATCCCTCAACGCTGTCGAATCGCTCGAAGCCTGGCGGGTGAAATACCTGGGCAGAAAAGGCGAACTGACATCCGTTCTTCGCAGTCTGGCAACCCTTGAACCCGAAGAGAGGCGAACCGTCGGCGCGGCGGCGAACCGGGTGAAAACCCTTCTCGAAACCGCCCTCAAAGACAAAGAGCAGGCGCTCAGGGAATCGCTCCTTTCGGCGGGTGATGCCGAAGCGCTCGACGTCACCCTGCCGGGACGTCTGCCGGCTGTCGGGCGGGTTCATCCCATTACGCAAACGATTCATGAGGTATGCGATATCTTTACCGCCCTCGGATTCCACGTCTCGGACGGCCCGGAAGTCGAATGGGAATACTATAACTTCGAAGCCCTCAACATTCCCGAAGAACATCCGTCGCGGGACAACATGTCTACCTACTGGATTGATTATGAGAATGCGGAAGGCAGGAGGCCGATGCTGCTGCGAACGCACGGCACCGCCACGAGTGCCCGCATGGTCGAGAAGTATGACCCGCCGATGCGGGCCATCGAACCGGCCCGGGTATACCGTTACGAGCAGATAAATGCGACTCACCTGAATATATACCATAATCTCGACGGCATTGCCGTCGACCGCGGTATCACCATGGCTGATTTGAAAGGAACCCTCTACGAGTTCGCCCGGCGGTACTTCGGTCCTGACAGGAAAGTACGGTTCAGGGTCGACTACTTTCCGTTCGTCGAACCAGGGGTTGAGATGGCCATCGATTGCGCGGTCTGTCACGGCGAAGGCTGCCGTTTCTGCGGCAACAGCGGCTGGCTGGAGATTCTCGGCGCCGGCATGACGCACCCTGAGGTGCTCCGCCGGGGAGGAATCGACCCCGACCGGTACACAAGCTTTGCCTTCGGCATGGGACTCGAACGGCTGCCGATGCTCAAGTACGGTATCGACGATATCCGGCTCTTTTACAACAACGACCTCCGGTTCCTGAGACAATTTTAGTGTGACGAAGTCACCTCAAAAATAATAAGAGAAGTGATACGGAAAAATGAAAGTACCCATTAACTGGCTGAAAGAATACGTTGATATTACCATTCCCCTGGACGAACTTGCCCGGAAGCTGACCATGGCCGGGTTCGAGGTCTCGGACATCATCACCATCGGCGGCTGGAAGAATGTTATCGTCGCTCAGGTGAAAGCGATTAACCCTCACCCGAACGCTGACAAGCTGCGTCTTCCCACCCTCGATATCGGCGGTGAAGAAATAACCGTTGTCTGCGGAGCTCCGAATCTGGCACTCGGCGACAAGGTTGTTTTTGCCAAAGTGGGTGCGGTGATGACTGATGCTCACACCGGCAAAACAGAAACGCTGAAGGCTGCCAGAATCCGCGGCGTTGAATCGTGCGGCATGGTCTGCTCGGAACGTGAACTCGGCCTTTCGGATGCCCATGAAGGAATCATGGTGCTGCCGGCGGACGCGCCCGCAGGGATGGCTCTCGATGAGTATATGGGCGATGTTGTCTTCGATTTCGAACTGACGCCGAATCGGGCTGATTGTCTTTCCGTTATCGGTATTGCCCGTGAAACGGCTGCCCTCACCGGACAGACGGTTCACCTGCCGGATACCTCGTATGAAGAAAAAGGTGAAGCAATCGAAGGTCAGATAACCATCGATATTCAGGCGCCGGACCTCTGCCCCCGCTATTCGGCCGGCCTGGTGAAAAATGTCACCATTGCCGAATCGCCGGCCTGGATGAAACAGCGGCTGACAGCCGCCGGTTTGAGGCCTATCAATAACCTGGTCGATGTCACCAATTACGTCATGCTCGAATATGGTCAGCCGCTCCACTCCTTCGACTATGACCGGATTCGGGGGAAGAAAATTATCGTCCGCCGGGCGAGCGATTACGAGCCCTTCACCACCCTCGACGGCAACCAGCGGGAACTCAATTCCGGCATGCTCGTAATATCGGATGTCATGGGGGCCGTTGCCGTTGCCGGCGTCATGGGCGGGGCCAACAGTGAAGTCACGGAGAAAACCACCTCCATCCTCCTCGAAGCCGCGAATTTCAATGCCCGGAGTATCCACTACACCGGCCGGACACTTGGTATCCCCAGCGAAGCCTGTATGCGTTATGAACGGGGAATAAGCCGGGAACTGACTGTGATTGCTTTGAAACGGGCCGTTCAACTCCTCGTTGAACTGGGGGGCGGAGAAGCGGCTCAGGGTATTCTCGACGAGTATCCTGAAAAGCTCGACCGGAAACCCGTCATGATATCGGAAACGGAAGTGAAGCGGTGCCTCGGCATCGGCTATACCGCCGGGGAGATTACCGGAGCGCTTGAAGCGCTCGGCTGTGAATGTCAGCCGGCTGATTCCGAAGGCAGAATCATGGTTACGGCGCCGTACTGGCGGACTGACCTGAATATCACGGTCGATTTCATCGAGGAAGTCGCCCGGGTCATCGGCTATGACAGAATCCCCATGACCCTCATCGGCGAACCCATCCCCGCCATCGATGTCCCGCCGGTCATCGGGGTGAAGAGAGACATCGTCCGGAGGCTGGCCGGTTTCGGGATGCAGGAAGTGTTTACCTATACGCTCACCAGCTTCGATATGATTCGCCGGATATCGACCGCGCCCGTTGACGAATCAGTCCTTGTCAAGGTTTCGAACCCCATGACCGCCGACCAGGAATACCTGCGTCCGAGTCTGAGAATGAACGTACTCGCCGCCGTGGAGTCGAACCGCCGCTATGAAGACGGCGGTATCAGGCTGTTCGAGGCGGGCAAGGTCTTCATCAGACAACCGGACGACCTCCCGGATGAACATGAAATGCTCTGCGGCGTCATCGCCGGGGTATCGAAGGCCCGGTCATGGCACGGTGAAGGCGAACCGTCTGATTTCTATGATGCCAAGGGCATGGTAGAAGGCCTGCTCGCGAAGTGGGGCATTATTGCCGTATTTGAGAAAAGTGCCGATAAAGGCCTCCACGTATCGAGACAGGCGGCGGTCACCATTGACGGCACGCCGGTCGGGGTGATTGGAGAAGTCCACCCGGCGGTACTGGCGCGGTTCGATATCGATGAACCGGTCTACCTCTTTGAAATCGATGTTGCCGCTCTGCTGCCCTTCACCTCCGGACTGAGAAAATGCACGCCCCTGCCGCGGTTCCCTTCCGTTATCCGGGATATGGCGCTCATTATCGATACCGGTGTGACGCACCGGCAGGTCACGGATATCGTCAAAAAGTTCTCGCTCGTCAGTGATGTCGAGATATTCGATGTCTATGCCGGCAAACAGGTGCCTGACGGAAAGAAATCGATGGCCTACCGGCTCATATACCAGTCCGCCGACCATACCCTGACCGATAAAGAGGTAAACAAGGTGCAGGAACAGATTCTCCGGGTCCTTACCAAAGAACTCGGCGCGGAACTGAGAGGGCAGGGATAGAAGGATATCAAAAAAAGGGGCCGAAAGGCCCCTTTTTCGTTGTCCCGGGTAAGTATCATTTACTCATCGAAGCTTTCAAATCTGCGTCAATCCAGATGTACCGGGCGTGGTATTCGGCCATCGAATAGCCCATCACCGTTTCTCCTTGATAATTCTGGAGCCACGGCCACCACATTATATATTTCTGAGCCATCGGCAAATAAATACCTATCGCTTCTTTCAGGATAAACGGCCCATATTCTTTCAGAACACTATCGACGATGTTCGAATCGAAGAGATTTTTACTGAGAGAGTTATACATCTCTCTGGTAACCGGACTGTCATAGAAGGAGTGGCAGTCGAAATGCTCAATCCGGCATTCTCTCATTCTAGCCGGCCAGTCGGTTGAAGCGAACTTATAAATCATTTCTTCATGGGTTCTGCCGCGAAGCACACTGGCGAAAACACTGCCTTCCAATGATTGAATCTGCATATCGATATTAACGCCGTCGAGGTAGTTTTTAATAATCGAAAGGAAATCGGTATCGATTGCGTCGCAGACAACCGTTGTTTTGAAACCGTCAGGATATCCGGCTTCTGTGAGGAGTTCCTTTGCCCGTTCAGGGTTATAGGTAAAAAGGTCCTGCACATCTTGAGGCATCTCTTCGAGCGGGGTGTACCAGCGGCTGAATGCTTGAGAAGGGAGGAACGGCCAGCCAAGCAGGACGGCATTACCGTTATAGTAGTCGTCGATTATCTCCTGCTTGTTGATAGCCATATTCATTGCCTGCCTGACTTTCACATCCTTGAACGGAAGGTTTTCTTTGTCAATCCTTCCCCAGATAAAATTCGTCATAACGAAGGCTTTTCTGGATTGCAGTTCGGGGCACTGGGTCATCAACAGGTCATGGTCTTCCCAACTGATATTGGACATCTTGTCTACCTGTCCTGTCCTGAGTGCGGCAAGCTGCGTCGATGTGTCAGTCAGAATCAGCGATTTTACTTCATCGACATAGGGAAGCTGGTTTTCAGGGTTAAAAGGGTCGTGCTCCCAGTAGTTCGGATTTCTGGTGTAGGTTATCGAAGACGCGGAGACATAATCAGTGAGAGTAAACGGCCCTGAACTCACTAGGTTCTTCCAGTCAGTCATGTCGCCGTATTCATCGATGACTTCATGGGGATAAATCCAGGCCATGGCGCCGGTAACTACCCAGACAATGCCTATCTGCACCTCCGGTACCTTGACTTCAACTGTCCATTTGTCAAGAGCTTTTATCGAGGTCGGTTTGGCATCGGCCGGGACGCTCATCGGGTGATAGGCTCCCTCGGTAAACCAGGCGCGATTCCACGAATACTCGAAATCGTACGCATCCATTTCACGCCCGTTTACCGGGGGTTTATCTTCGAAGTAAACACCCTTACGGACGTGGAAAATAAGGGTATTCATGTCGGGGATTTCCCAGCTTTCGGCATAAGCGCCTTTAAAAACGTCGTAACGTCCGACGAATCCGGATGTCCAGTCTATTTCATTTGTTCCGGCCGGACCTTTTGTCCAATCACCGGAAACTGCGTAATCGGAAACAAAATACATCGCTCCGCAATCCATGGTGAGGTACTTTGCAGGGTCGAAACCCTGAAGGTCGCGGCCGATGAAGGTATAGGTGCCTCCGTACTTCGGTTCATCCGGGTTACGGAAGCCCTGTGCGACTATATCTTCTTTGTCAGTGATTGTCGTTTCGGATGATGATACCGTCGATGTTTCCGGGCTGCCCAGCTTGGCAGATTGTTCAGGAGTTGTATCGTTACAGGAAGCGAGGATAACTGAAACCATCATCAGGCAACTCACTGAGATGAACAGCAATTTTTTCTTCATTGCACTTTCCTCTCCTTTAAAAAAAAGCCGATACACTACATTTCGTCCTGTTACCGGACGAGCTTATCGCCCGGCATATCTGTCAATCCATGGGTCTTGTCCTCCTTATATCGTATTCGTCCGCTTCTTGTTTCCCTGCATCGGTAATCCGTTCATACCATGACATGAACAACTGAAGGGGACTACCGGGTATCATGCTAACATCGGTTGCTTAATATGTCAAATTTATCACAAATAATTGAGAATATTGAGCATATTTTATTAAAATTATGTAACAAAACGATAGAATATGTGGTAACATTAAAAAATAATGCAAATAGCTGCTGTACCACTGAGGTGGGAAAATAAACGGGAAATGTGAGCATGATGATAAAAATCGATGATATCGACAGGCAAATACTTGCAAACCTGCAGCGGTATGATGCTCCCCGAACCCCCAACGAGATGGCGAAAGAGTTGGAGGTCAGTCCGGCAACGGTTCGGCGGCGGGTCAAACGGCTTACCAATGACGGGATCGTCAGTGTTCTGGTAGCGGTAGACCCTGAAAAAGTAGGGCTCAAACTGGTAGCAGTCATCGGCATTCATGTCGCGGTCAAAAAAATCGATGCCGTTACGGAAATCATGAAAAATATGCCTGAGATAACATGGCTGGCAACCAGTATCGGGACATATGATATTATAGCGACGGCCCGATTCACTGACATGGAGCACCTTGCCAGGTTTGTCCAGAATGAAGTTCCGAATATCAAAGGGGTAACCGGTATCGAGACCTTCCTGTGCGTGCAGGAAATAAAGACAGTCAGAGTGACGCGGTAGACTGAGAGGCTTTAATTCCTGATAACAGAAAGAACGGCCGTCCATACCGGTGTCCGTATTTAACATGCACACCGACAGGCTTGTATATTTCCACACTGTCATATTCGGTTGTTAAAGAACAGAAAACGTAAAAAACAGGCGGTTGAAAATTGCGGGCACGCCGAAGGGGACTCACGAAATCTGA
>CAYSQK010000089.1:0-7431 GCA_964433075.1 uncultured Dehalococcoidales bacterium | reverse complement strand
CCCAGTTTCAGGGTTCCGTCATGTACCAGAACGGTGGTGACGGCGCCTCTCGATTTGTCGAGTTCGGCTTCGATGACAACGCCGACGCCCGGCTGATTGGGGTCAGCTTTGAGGTCTTCCATTTCGGCGACAATCAGGAGATTTTCAAGCAGTTCCTGGATACCGATTCGCTCTTTGGCAGAGATAGGAACGGCAACAACGTCTCCGCCCCATTCTTCGACGAGGAGACCGGCATCGATAAGCTGTTGCTTGACGCGGTCCGGATTTGCTTCCGGTTTATCTATCTTGTTAATCGCGACGACTATCGGCACGCCGGCAGCTTTCGCGTGAGAAATAGCTTCGAGTGTCTGCGGCATGACGCCGTCATCAGCGGCGACGACGAGAATAGTGATATCGGTTACCTGGGCGCCCCTGGCTCTCATAGCGGTAAAGGCTTCATGGCCGGGAGTATCAAGGAAGGTAATTTTCTGACCTTCGATTTCCACCTGATACGCACCGATATGCTGGGTGATGCCGCCGGCTTCCGAGTCCATAACATTTGTCTTTCGGATAGCATCGAGCAGACGGGTCTTGCCGTGGTCGACATGTCCCATGACAGCAACGACGGGCGGACGAGTTTTCAGTGAACCCTGGTTTTTCCCCTGGGTTGTCTGCTGTTTTTTAATTTCGCTGATGACGCTGGCAGATTTCTTTTTCCCCTGAGCTTTGAGAACGGTATCGACTCCGAACACCTTGGCGATAGCCGCCGCAGTTTCGTAGTTGATAGCCTGGTTGATATTCGCCATGATACCGGCTCTCATCAGTTGTTTGATGACCTCGATGGCACTAACGTCAATCAACTCGGCGAGCTGCTTTACGCTGAGGGTATCAGGTACCGCTATCCGAGGGGTCTTGGGTGCTGCTGCACCCGCTTTTGCCGGTTTCGTTGCTTTTACCTGTTTGTTAACTTCTGCCAATTAGACTTCTCCTTCTGAGCATCAGCCTCAGAATGTTTACCACCCGTTGTCAGCTCTACTCATCCTTCGTTTCCCTGTTCTGCAGGTATTCTTTAATCCATGTTAAAAGTTTTGTTTTGTTTTCCCGACTGATTTCGGTCTTCAGGGAACGGTCAAGCCGGTTCCCCTTCAGGCCTTCTTCCCAGCAGTTCAGGTTGCTGCACAGGTAGGCGCCGCGTCCGGGTTTTTTCCCTTTCGCATCTACCTCGACAATTCCTTCGGCTGTGCGTACCAGCCGGATAACCTCCCTTTTTTCCGATACCGTGCGGCATGCGATGCATGTCCGCTGCGGTTTATGTTTCAGTGTGCCCTGACTAGAAATCGTCTTCATACACCGTAACGTCTATTTTCCGGGTTGCTTTCTTGCCCTTCGATTTGTCATCTTTATCCCGGTCCGTACCAGTCTTCTTTTTCTTCTTTTTGGTCGATTTGTTTGATTTCGAACCTGACCTCGAAGGAACGCCGAGAATATCTTCGGCGAATCTGAGAGACGGCCGGTCAGCCGTCAGCGGTCCGAGATTCAACGGGGCAATGACGAGTTCGGAATCGAGGGCGGGTAATTCCTCGCCTTCTTCCTCTTCTTCCTCTTCATCAACCGTTTCTTCTTCGGCG
This sequence comes from uncultured Dehalococcoidales bacterium, assembly GCA_964433075.1. Taxonomy (GTDB): domain Bacteria; phylum Chloroflexota; class Dehalococcoidia; order Dehalococcoidales; family UBA2162; genus MGML01. The sequence continues at coordinate 5,824 of CAYSQK010000089.1, read as the reverse complement.
GCTTCTTCGGCTTCAAGTTCAGCAAGGAGCGCCGCTTCTTCATCATCGAGTACCGGTACCGGAGCTTCCGGAACTATATCGGGAGCCAGGTTTTCCGGGGGAGGAGCGACTTCAGCTTCCGGCTCAACTACTTCTTCGGCAGCTGCCGGTTCTTCGGGTATCATGGCGGCCTTTTCCGCTTCTGCTTCTGAAACGCTCTTGATATCAATTCTCCAGCCGGTCAGCTTGGCGGCGAGCCTGACATTCTGACCTTCCTTACCGATGGCCAGCGAAAGCTGCCGGTCAGGAACGACGACAATAGAGACGCCTTCGCTCTGATTGAGAGTTACCCCTGAAATCTGAGCCGGGCTGAGGGCGTTGGCGATAAAGGTTGCCGGATTTTTATCATATTGAACGACGTCTATTTTCTCGCCGTTCAGTTCGTTAACAATATTTTGAATACGAATACCGCGGAGGCCGACGCAGCAGCCGACGGGGTCAATACCTTCCTGGTTTGCCGAAACGGCTATCTTGCTGCGGAATCCGGCTTCACGGGCAATCGATTCTATAATAACGGTCCCGTTAAAAATTTCCGGTATTTCCATCTCGAACAGTCTGCGTATCAAATCAGGATGGGAGCGGGAGAGGATAACTCTCGGCCCTTTGTTGGTACGAACCACCTCGAGAATACAGGCTTTCACTCTCTGCCCAATCCGGTAGCGTTCTCCCGGCACCTGCTCGGCGGAGGGTAAAACTGCTTCCGTCCTGCCTAAGTCGACAAGAATCTGGCGGGGTTCAATACGCTGGACAAGACCGTTGACTATTTCACCTTCCCTGTCTGCATACTCTTCGAAAATAGCGGTATGCTCGGCTTCGTGAAGACGCTGAAGAATAACCTGTTTGGCGGTCTGGGCGGCGATACGCCCGGCATTGCTGGGGGTCGATTCAACCATGACAACCTCATCCAGTTCCGCATCAGCTTTTATCTTCTTAGCCTCGGTCAGGGATATTTCGGTAACAGGGTCGGAGACTTTTTTAACAACAGTCTTCCCTGCCCATACCTGGACTTTGCCGGTCGATGGATTGATTTTTACCGATAATTCCTGGTTTTGAGAAAAATTATCTTTCCTGTAAGCTGAAACCAGTGCTGATTCTACAGTGGACAGCACGACTTCCGCGGGAAGATTTTTCTCCGCCGAGAGTTGAGTTATAGCGAGCAAGAAATCGCTCTTCATCCCGGTTCAGGACCTCCACAAAGATTTTACTCACCTAATAATGAAAAAAGTGGGGACGAGACCCACTTATTCATCATGAAGAGTATAGCACCGATATTGGAATATTGCAAGTCGTATTATTTGTTTATAAATCGCATACGTATCATAGGCCGAAATCAGTCTACATTATTGTTTTGAGGCAGCGGTGTGGAAGCCCGAAACGGAATCGACAGGTAGAACGGGGGAGAGGAGAAGGGGAGCATGTGAAGCGGCGGCCGGGGATTTCTGGTAATGTCCCCATTCTTGGGCTATAATGAGAGAAAATTTGCCGTCGGATTCAGGTAAAAATGAATATGGATACAGTGAAAGAATCTATCATTCAGGAAGTAGACAGCCACAGCCGGGAGCTGAGAGACCTGTCACTCAGGATTCACGATAATCCTGAGCTCGGGTTTCATGAAACCGAGGCGTCGCGCTGGCTGACGGGTTTACTGGAGAAAAACGGTTTCCGTATCGAACGGGGAACCGGCGGCCTCGAGACCGCTTTCAAAGCTACGTATGGTAACGGCAAACCGGTGTTTGCCTTCCTGGCGGAATACGATGCTCTGCCGGGACTGGGGCATGCCTGCGGTCACAACATTATCTGCACCTGTGCTGTCGGTGCCGGTATTGCGGCCAGGAAGGCGGCCGATGCGTACGGGGGTACCGTTGCCGTCATCGGTACGCCGGCCGAAGAGCTTTACGGCGGAAAGATAGTCATGGAAGAGGCGGGGGCATTCGAGAACATCGATTTCGCGATGATGGTTCACCCGGCGACGGAAGACACGGCGACAACCGGAGCGCTTGCCTGTCAGAACATACACGTTGAATTCATCGGGAAGCCGGCGCACGCTGCTGCCAAGCCTGAAGAAGGCATTAATGCCCTCGAAGCGATGATACTGTCCTTTAACGGCATCAATTCTCTGCGACAGCACATCAGGAGCACGGCGCGGATTCACGGTATTATCACCAAAGGCGGCGAGGCGGCGAACATTGTACCGGCGTCCAGTGCCGGAGAATTCATCGTCCGGGCGGCCGAGCCTGATTACCTTGAAGAATTAAAGGAAAGGGTACTCGGGTGTTTCCGGGCGGGCGCCGAAGCAACGGGGTCAGAACTGAAATACACATGGGATGCCGTCTGCTACCTGCCGATGAAGAATAACCTTACCATCGCTGGTTTGTTTGCCGACAACATGAAGCAAATCGGCCGGGATACCCGTATTGCCAGCCTCGATGAAAAAGCGTTCGGCAGCACCGATATGGGGAATGTCAGCCAGATTGTACCGAGCATCCATGCCATGGTTTCGATTGCCGACGAGGGAGTGCTGATGCATTCTCCGGAATTTGCCCAGGCGGCGGCCTGCGAGCGTGGAATGAAGGGCATGACGGATGCGGCGAAAGCGATGGCCCTGACGGCAGCGGATGTGTTTTCCGATGTTCAGCTTCAGTCAGCAATCAGAAAAGAATTTTTAACCGCGTAGCAACCCGTTTACGGTATTCAATGAACGGGGTTAATCAGGAGGATGACCGTCCGGGATAACGGTTTACGGAATCCCGGTTCGATACCAATGAGAATCGGTATACCCAGAGCACTGCTTTACTATCAATACTTTCCCGCCTGGAAGACGTTCTTCGAAGAGCTTGGAGCAACGGTGGTGGTTTCTCCGCCGACGACGCAGGTGATGCTGAGCGACGGAGCTTCGAGAGTGATTGCCGATACCTGTCTTCCGGTGAAAGTCTTTCTCGGCCACGTCATGTGGCTGAAGGAGCGGTGCGACCGGATATTTATCCCGGCTGTCCGGAGTGTCGAACCGAAGGTATACAACTGCTCGAAGTTTCTCGGGTTACCGGATATGACGAAAGCGGTAATTCCGGAGATGCCGGGAATGCTTGAAATAGAAATCGATGTCAACCGCGGAAACGGTAAACTCTACCGGGATATCTACTCGCTGGGCCGAACCATAACGATGAATCCGTTCACCGTGAAGAAAGCCTGGAGGGCGGCCCGGCAGGCGTTTCTCGATTACCGGCAGATGATGCAGGACGACAAAATTACACCGACGGAGGCAATCGCGCGGCTGTATCCTGAGTTAGGCGATGAAAAAGAAGGAAGGAACGTATCCTTGCCGGTCAGCAGGAGCCGGGTGGCAATTATCGGCCATCCGTACCTTATCTATGACGAATACGTGAACCACCGAATCGTACGGCGCCTCGAAGGAATGGGGAATGCCGTTGTCGTTCCTGAAATGGTGCCGCTCAAGGAGCAGATAGCCGGCGTGAAGCACGTCACCGGCGGTGCGTACTGGACGTATGAAAACGAGGTTGCCGGGGCGGGCGGTTACTACCTTGACGGGGACATCGACGGGGTTATCGGGCTGATGGCATTCGGCTGCGGTCCTGACTCGCTGCTCATGGACATGGTGCGGCGGTATTCGGTCGAGACAAAGTCCGCGCCTTTCATGTGTCTGACACTGGAAGAGCATACTGCCGAAGCAGGCATCGTGACCCGGCTCGAGGCGTTCACCGATATGATTTACCGAAAAAAGAAAGCAGAAACGAAGGCATGCGTATTGGAATCCCTCATCTAGGGAATCTGTACATCCCGCTCAAGACGCTGTTCAGAAGGCTGGATGTCGACTATATTCCGCCACCGAACAATACACGGCGGACGTTATCACTGGGCGTGAAATACGCTCCGGAGGGGTTATGCATGCCGTTCAAGATGACGCTCGGCAATCTCATCGAAATTGCCGAACTTGGCGCCGATACGCTCGTCATGCCGGGCAGTTACGGCACCTGCCGGCTCGGCTACTACGCGAGGACGCAGGAGAAAATCATCCGGGAACTCGGGTACGATATCGAAATGGTTCAACTCGGGGTATCCGAGCGGAAATTTTTCGGACTGATGGAGATATTCAAGCGTTTGAGTAATAATGCGCCGTGGCCGCGGATTCTTTCGGCGTACCTGTTCTGCCAGAAAAAAATCAATGCCATGGACAGAATCGAAAAAAAGGTACAGAAGGTCAGGGCAATCGAGATACAAAAAGGTACGGCGAACCTGATATACCGCGAAGCTATGAAGGCAATCGACCGGGCGGATGATGCCCGAACGCTCAGAGACGCGGAAGGCGATTACCTGGCACAGCTTGACCGTGTCGACAAAGATGAAGATACGGAACCGCTGGTGGTCGGTGTCACCGGTGAATTTTTCGTGGTACTGGAGCCGTTTTCGAACTACGATATCGAGAATGAACTCGGAAAGCTCGGGGCAGAGGTCAGGAGGACGACGTTTATCTCGGAATGGATGAAGTTCAGCATGTTTCTCAATCCGCTGGGAATCAATGAAAAAGACCGGATTCACCGGGCGGCGTACCCGTATCTGAAGCGGGATATCGGAGGAGACGGCTGGGAAACAATCGGAGAAAAGGTTCTCCACAGCCGTGAATATGACGGCATTGTACACCTGGCGCCGTTCACCTGCATGCCGGAAATCATTGCTCAGAACATCATGCCGGCGACGCGGGAGACACTGCCGGTACTGACGATTCTCTGCGATGAGCAGATGACTAAAACAGGGGTATTGACGAGGCTGGAGGCGTTTGTCGATCTTCTCAAGCACAAACGCCGGGCTTTGAAGAATCAAAAAAGGGTTGTTTCGGTTTAAGGAGTTTTAATGGAAAGTTACCTTGGCATCGATGTCGGTTCGGTTTCGACCAAAATGGCGCTGGTCGATGCCAGTGACGGTATACTGGCGCGGATATACCTGCCGACGCAGGGAAAACCAATCGAGATGATACAGCGGGGACTGATTGCCATACAGGAACTGATGCCGGCGGATGCGGAAATCTGCGGGGTGGGGACGACAGGCAGCGCGCGGTACCTGGCCGGCGTCATCGTGAATGCCGACCTGGTGAAGAACGAGATTACGAGTCATGCGGCGGCGGCGATACGGTATGTGCCGGACGTCAAGACGATTCTGGAAATCGGCGGGCAGGACAGCAAGATAATCATCATCAGAGACGGCATCGTTACCGATTTCGGCATGAATACGGTCTGTGCTGCGGGTACCGGCAGTTTCCTCGACCATCAGGCGCTCCGTTTGGACATGACCATCGATGAGTTCAGCCGGCGGGCGATGGACAGTACCTCACCGGTCAGGATTGCGGGGCGGTGTACCGTTTTTGCGGAATCGGATATGATACACAAGCAGCAGATGGGGCACAAAGTCGAAGACATATTGTACGGATTGTGCCAGGCGCTGGTGAGAAATTATCTCAACAATGTGGGTCTCGGCAAGGAAATCCGGACGCCGACGCTGTTTCAGGGGGGAGTTGCCTTCAATAAAGCAATCGTCAAGGCTTTCGAAGAGGAACTTGAAACGGCAATAATCGTACCTCCCAACCATGAGGTGATGGGGGCAATCGGCGCGGCAATTCTGACACGCGAGGAAATGGAGAACGGTAAACGCAGCACGTTCAGCGGTTTTGGTGTCAGCAAAATACACTATACAACATCATCGTTCGAATGCAACAGATGTCCGAACCGATGCGAAATAGCACAACTCTCCAACGAAGGGAAAGTTCTCGCACGCT
>CAYSQK010000088.1:0-7433 GCA_964433075.1 uncultured Dehalococcoidales bacterium | reverse complement strand
ACCAGTGTCGGTCTTACTCTCTGGGGTGCCAAATACAGGAAACAACCCGTACGGACTCCGTTCAAGTTTGACCTTGGAATCCGGAAATTAGCGACCCAGCTTAAAAGTCTTTTCAGCTAGATGATTTCAAATATATAAAAATAAAAAATAATAATGAGTTGATAAAAATAAGGAGGAGGAGATGGCTAAATCTAGTTTTACTCTTAACCCAGCCAAGATTAAGGTTATTGGTTGCGGCGGCGGTGGCTGTAACGCCGTAACGCGAATGGTCCAGGAAAATATCCAGGGCGTCGAATTTATTGCCATGAACACGGATGCCCAGGCTATGGCTCTCACCGAAGCCCCCACGAGGATTCAGCTCGGCGAGCGCCTCACCCGCGGCCTCGGTGTCGGCGGCGACCATACCGTCGGACAGAAAGCCGCTGAAGAAAGCCGCGATGATATCAAGAACGTCGTTACCGGCGCAGACATGGTTTTCATCACTGCCGGCATGGGCGGCGGTACCGGTACCGGTTCAGCGCCCGTCGTCGCAGAAATTGCAAAGCAGAGCGGGGCCCTTACAATTGCTGTCGTTACCAAACCCTTCGTCTTCGAAGGTCAGAACCGTATGAACGTTGCTAATGATGGTATCAATAACCTCATCAGCAAGGTCGATACCCTTATCATTATACCCAATGACAAACTCCTTGAACTCTGTGACCAGAAAACAGGCGTCGATTCCGCTTTCAAGATGGCTGACGATGTCCTCCGCCACGGCGTTCAGGCAATCTCAGAAGTTATCACCGTCCCCGGCGTTATCAACCTTGACTTCGCTGATGTCAGCAAAGTCATGAAAGATTCCGGCCCGGCCTGGATGTCCATGGGCTCCGGCAAAGGTCAGAACAGAGCCGCCGATGCCGCCAAAGCCGCCCTCGCCAGCCCCCTGCTCGACGAATCGGCCAGCGGCGCCAAGGGTGTCCTCTTCAATATTGTCGGTGACAGCAGCCTGACCCTGTTCGAGGTCAATGAAGCCGCTGAAATCATCAGAGGCGCCGTCGATCCTGAAGCGAATATCATCTTCGGCGTTGCCCACGACCCGACCATGGAAAATGAAATTAAAATTACCCTCATTGCGACAGGTTTCGCAGCTCGTGAAAAAGAAGTAGACCTGAGTAAAGACCCGGAAATGGCAGAACTTCTTACCAGTCTCAAAACACGGGAAGATGAACTGGATGTTCCGTCATTCCTGCGCCGCCGGCCCCTCTTCAACCATCGCCGACCGGTCACCGCGCCTTCCTATAAACCTGTCTCGAAAAACTAGAATTTTCGTACCTTACAACTGAATACGTATACCCAAAAAGGTGGGGTTAACACGGCGAAGCGGGCTGTAAGTATACAAGGCCTTTTACCAGGTAAAGCATGCTGATGCTTACAGCCTCTCCATCTCGTTAGTGAGGTGTGTTTTTCACACGACCGATGCTGCTTCTCGAGTACTTCCGGACGTTTATCAACTCATTATGATGGAACCGAGTACTCACCCCCCTTTATCCCCCCTCTCACACTGTTAACATATTTGCTCTGCGACGAATTTACCGTGTGGGAGGGGGAATTTTTTTGTATTTTTTTCCTGCCGCGCCTGCATAATCGTGAAAATACCCTCTTGACAATACGGCCTTCATCACTATATATTGTGTTATCTTGTCAATCTGATGCCATATAGTGTAGGTAACAGCCATGAATTGCCCGTATTGCGGACACAGTGATTCGAAGGTAATTGACTCCCGTGACACCTGGGACGGCATTCGCCGCCGCCGGCAGTGCCTCTCATGTAACGAAAGGTTCACCACCTACGAACGGCTCCAGCCCGTCAGCATCTATGTCATCAAGAAAGACCGGCGGCGGGAAGAATTCAACAAGGAAAAACTTCTCTCCGGCATCAGGAAAGCCTGCGAAAAACGCCCCCTCCCGACCGGCGCCATCGACCGTCTCGTCGATGATATCGAAGCGGAAATAGAAGGGCTGAACAAAGCGGAAATTTCCTCGGCGGCCATCGGCGATATGGTGATGAAACGGCTGAAAAACCTTGACTATATCGCCTATATCAGGTTTGCCAGCGTCTACCGCGATTTCACGGATATCACGGCGCTCCAGCGGGAAATCGAAAACCTCGTCAGTGACGAGCCGCCGGATGATGACCTGACAAGCCAGTTACCCCTTATCCCCGAAGACGAACTCGGTACCCCAACAAAACCCAGACACAGGAGTCGGAGATGACTGAACAAACGAATACGAATGATGAAACCAATCAGGAATTGAACCACACCGAAATCCTCAAGGCAGTTGTTGCCGATGCCGAATCGATGGGACTTCGGGACAAAGACAAGATTGAAAAACTCACCAGTCGGGTCATTGAGCTGCTCGACCGGTCTCAGCCTCTCCCGGGCATGGAAGACCTGGTACCGAAGACCCGCCGCACATCCCGGAAAGTGCCCTCCAGGGCGGAAATCAAGGCAATTGTCCAGGATATCATGAATGCCCGGGATGATGCCGTAATACCGCCCGAAAGGCATGAACCCCCAGTGACCGATGCTCAGAATCAAACACCAGACACCAGCAAAAAGGAGACCGAACCAATGATTGAACAGAGAACCAGACCCAGCCGGAAAGCCCGCGCCCGTAAGGGACTCGACCTTTCTGAAAACGCCCTTCGCGTACTGGAGAAACGCTATCTTCAGAAAGACAAGGAAGGGAAAGTAATCGAAAAACCGGAAGAACTCTTCCGCCGTGTTGCCAGGACAATCGCTGCCGCCGAAAAAGTCTACGACCCCTCCGCTGATACCGCAGCAATCGAAGACGAATTTTACCGGGTCATGACCGCCCTCGAATTCCTCCCGAATTCCCCGACCCTCATGAACGCCGGCCGGGAACTCGGCCAGCTTTCCGCCTGCTTCGTCCTGCCTATCGAAGACTCCATGGAATCGATTTTCGAAGCCGTGAAAAACACCGCCCTCATTCATAAAAGCGGCGGCGGAACCGGTTTTTCCTTTACCCGCCTGAGGCCGGCGACCGACCGTGTCGGTTCCACCGGCGGCGTCGCCAGCGGCCCCATCTCCTTCATGAAAGCCTTCGATGCCGCTACCGATGTCATCAAACAGGGCGGTATGCGCCGCGGCGCCAACATGGCCATCCTGAATGTCGACCATCCCGACATCATGAACTTCATCACCGCCAAGTCGGACATGACGTCGCTCACGAACTTCAACCTCTCCGTCGCCGTTACCGAAGGATTCATGGAAGCCGTCAAGAACGATGGAGAATTTGACCTGATAAATCCCAGAACGAAGGAAGCCTATAAAACGATTAAGGCAAAAGAACTGTTCGAAAAAATCGTCGACCTCGCCTGGAAAACCGGCGACCCCGGTATCGTCTTTATCGACCGCATCAATGCCTCCAACCCTACTCCCCACCTCGGGAAAATCGAAAGCACCAACCCGTGCGGCGAGCAGCCGCTCCTCCCCTATGAGTCCTGCAACCTCGGCTCGATTAACCTCAGCCGCATGGTGAAAGTCTCCGGAGATACGGTCAGCATCGACTTTGAAAAACTGACCGAAACCATCAAAATCGCCGTCCGGTTCCTCGATAATGTCATCGACGTCAACAAGTTCCCCCTGCCCCAGATTGCCGAAATGACCCGCTCGACCCGGAAAATCGGCCTCGGCATCATGGGCTTCGCCGATATGCTCATTCAGCTCGGTATCCCCTACAACTCCGAAGAAGCCCTCCATACGGCTGATGAATTGATGAGTTTCATCAACGATGAAGCCATGAAAGCCTCGGCAGCCCTCGCTGAAACCCGCGGCGTCTTCCCTGCCTTCAAAGGCAGTGTCTATGACACACCGAAAGGCATGAAGGTCAGAAACGCCACCTGCACCACCATCGCCCCGACCGGTACCCTCAGCATCATCGCCGGCTGCTCGAGCGGTATCGAACCCCTCTTCGCCCTCAGCTATATCCATAACATCCTCGACGGTGCGAATATGGTCGAAGTCAATGCCTTCTTCGAAAAAGACGCCCGTGAATTCGGGTTCTACAGCGAAGACATGATGAAAAAACTCGCCACCGGTACCTCCCTCCACACCCTGAAAGAGGTGCCTCAGGATATCAGAGATGTCTACGTCACCGCTCACGATATCACCCCGGAATGGCACGTCAAGATGCAGGCAGCTTTCCAGAAATCGACCCATAACGCGGTCTCGAAGACGGTCAACTTCGCCGAAACCGCCACCCGTGCGGATATTGCCGAGGTCTACATGCTCGCCTTCGAAGAAGGATTGAAAGGCATTACCATATATCGCGATAAAAGCCGTGACAGCCAGCCGCTCAGTATGGCGCCGGTAGAAAAGAAAGCAGAACCTGCCGTCAGGACCGGCATCAGCCCCCGGGAACGCCCGAAAGTTACCAGCGCCACCGTCGAAGAAGTCATGACCGGCTGCGGCACCATTTACGTCACCGTCGGCTCGGATGAATACGGCATCTGCGAAGTCTTCCTCACCCTCGGCAAGAGCGGCGGCTGCGCTGCTGCCCAGCTTGAGGCAATAGGACGGCTCACCTCCATTTCCCTCAGAGCCGGAATCGATATAAAATCGATTATCAAACAGCTTCGCGGCATTCGCTGCCCCTCCATCTCCTGGTCGGGAGGGAAATCGATTCTTTCCTGCGCTGACGCCATCGCTTCGGTCCTTGAAAAACATGCTGATGATACTCCGAAAGTCGTCCCTGAAGCTCCGGCGCCGGCAAAAAGCACCATGCAGGCCTTAGGCCTGACCCGTAATGTCGGCGGCCAGTGCCCCGAATGCGGCAACCTCCTCACCTACCAGGAAGGCTGCTTCGTCTGCCACGGCTGCGGCTATACGAAGTGCTAACCGAAAATACGCGTCGATAACGGAGAGGAACCGCAGGGTTCCTCTCTTTCATTTGTACACGTAAGTAAGTATAATTGTAAAAAACACGCAAGGACATGCACATCATGAACGAAAAAATCGGATTCGTCGGACTCGGCATCATGGGCAAACCCATGTCGCTGAATCTGCTCAAAGCCGGCTGCAACCTGACGGTCTACAACCGCACCGAATCGAAAACGGAAGAACCCGTCGCAAAAGGAGCAAAAAAAGCGGCCACACCGAAAGACGCCGCCCTCAACTCGACGATTATCATTACCATCGTTTCCGATACCCCGGACGTTGAATCAGTCCTCTTCGGTAAAAACGGTGTCGCCGAAGGCATCCGCCCCGGCTCCGTCGTCATCGACATGAGCACCATCTCGCCGGAAGCAACCCGCAAATTCGCTGCCAGACTCAGAAAAAAAGAGGTTTTCATGCTCGATGCCCCCGTCAGCGGCGGTGAACAGGGCGCCGTCGAAGGTACTCTGTCGATTATGGTCGGCGGTGAGAAAGAGATATTCGAACGCTGCCTGCCGGTTCTCCAGGCATTGGGGAAAAACATCACCCACATCGGCCCGAACGGCTGCGGCCAGACCGTCAAACTCGTCAACCAGATACTCGTCTCCGGCACCCTCAACAGCGTCACCGAAGCCCTCGTATTTGCCAAGAAATCGGGCGTCGACCTTGAAAAAACCATCAGCGCCGTCAAAGGCGGCGCCGCCGCCTCGTGGCAGTTATCCAACCTTGCTCCCCGCATCATTGAACGGGACTTCAATCCGGGGTTCATGGTCGACCTTATTCTGAAAGACCTCAATCTCGTTACCGGCAGCGCCGGTGAAATGAAAATACACCTTCCCGTCACCGAAATGGTCAGGGACCTCTATGCTCAGCTTCAGGCTGAAGGCGAAGGCCGGAACGGCACCCAGGCGCTCGTCAAAGCCCTTGAAAAGAAAACCGGCGTCACCGTTAGAAAATAACGCTTGAAAGGACCATCATGATAATCCACGAAGAACCCCGGTATCCGTCATCCCTCACTCCCGGCGTCGGCTCATGTTACGGGAACGGCATCGGTAAACTCGGCAAATACTTCCTGCCCCTGCTCCTCGTTTTACTGGTAACGGCGGTATTTTCGATTCCGTCGTACATCAGCAGTTTTCTTTCTTACTCGGATGTTAACTATGCTATCGTGATGGTAATCCTTTATATTTACAGCTTCTTCATCCTCGTTCCCGTCGAGTACGGTTTGTCCTTCGCCTTTCTCAAAGCCGCCCGCGATGAGCGGCCTTCGGTGAACGACCTCGCCGTCGTCCTGAAAAACTACGGAAATATCCTCCTCGTTACCCTCCTTCACGCCCTCATCGTCTCCATCGGATTTTTCCTCCTGATTATCCCCGGTTTCTACTTTGCCTTTAAACTTTCATTCGTCCGGTATCTCGTGACCGATAAACATTTGTCCGCATTCCAGGCAATCGACGAAAGCTGGCGCATGACCTCCGGCCACTTCGGCACCATCTTCCTCATGTGGCTGCTCGCCATTCCCATCATGTTCGCCGGCCTGCTGATGTTCGGTATCGGCATCATCTTCTCCGCCATGTGGGTCGAGGCGGCTTTCGCGTCGCTCTACCACGCCGTCAGCCTCGAAAACCAAATCGAAGTCATTGACTCCGCCCCGACTCAGCCCGGACCGTTTGTTTAAATGTTCCGTCAAAACAAGCGTCATTGCGAAACTCGACGTCAACAGTCGAGATGCGGCAATCAAGACAAATTATCTGATAACTGTGAACTGTAAACTGTGAACTGTAAACTGTATACAAGGTGGCAAATATGACAAATGATTCTCAATTATTCGATTCATGGCCGGACCGGTATAACTCCTGGTTTACCACGCCCATCGGGAAACTGGTACTCGAAACCGAACAGGATTTGGTATTACGTTATGTAAACCCTTCTGCGGGAGACGTTATGCTCGATGCCGGCTGCGGCACCGCTGTCTTCACCACCGATTTTCTGGCTGCCGGTGCGGCCGTGACCGGGCTCGATATCTCCCGGGAAATGCTCCGGAGCGCCGTAAAGAAAACTGGAGGAAAACTCTTTAACGCTGTCCAGGCTGATATGACCGCCCTTCCCTTCGCCGATAACTCATTCGGTAAGACCGTTTCGATTACCGCCCTCGAATTCGTCGATGACGCACAGACCGCCGTCGATGAGCTCTTCCGGGTAACAAAACCTGGCGGACTGGTTGTCCTCGCCACCCTCAACAGCCTCAGTCCCTGGGCGGAACGCCGCAAACAGAAAACCCTCGAAGGCCAGAACCATATCCTTGAAAACGCCTTCTACCGCTCCCCTTCCGACCTCCTTGCCCTTGCGACATGCAAAGGCGAATACGAAACCGTCGTCCACTTCCTTAAAACCGATGACCCTCAGGAAGCCGTCGAGAAAGAAAAAGAAGGCAGAAATCGGCAACGTGATACCGGCGCCTTCGTCGCCGTCAGGTGGCGGAAACCTTAAGAACGG